>CACXEZ010000128.1 GCA_902766815.1 uncultured Erysipelotrichaceae bacterium
CAACTTGTTGATGGTAAGTGTCCTGATTGTGGTAGAGAAGTACATGAAGCTTGTGAAGAGGCTTATTTCTTTAAGATGAGTAAGTATTCTAAATGGTTGGAGGAATATATTGAAAGTCATCCTGAATTTATTGAGCCAGAGGCTCGTAAGAATGAGATTATGAATACTTTTATTAAACCTGGTCTTCAAGATTTATGCGTATCTAGAACTAGTTTTAAATGGGGAATTCCAGTCGATTTTGATGATAAACATGTTGTATATGTATGGATTGATGCGTTATCTAATTATATTACTTTTTTAGGTTATGATGCTGATGGTGAGGGCAGTAATGAATTTAAAAAATATTGGCCTTGTGATATTCATTTAATTGGTAAAGATATTTTAAGATTTCATACTATTTATTGGCCTATTATGTTGCATTGCTTAGGAGTAGAATTGCCTCATAAGATTTTTGGCCATCCATGGCTTTTATTTGGTGACGATAAGATGAGTAAAAGTAAAGGTAATATTGTGTATGCTGATGATTTGGTAAAAGAATACGGATTAGATGCTGTTAGATATTACTTAATTCATGAGATGCCTTTTGCTAGTGATGGTACTTTTACGACTGATTTACTTGTAGAAAGCATTAATAGTAATTTAGCTAATGTTTTAGGTAATCTTGTTAATCGTACTATTGGTATGGGAAATAAGTATTTTAGTGGTATTATTGAAAATAAGGGTGTTGAAGAAGAAATAGATAAGGATTTAAAGAATACTGTATTATCTATTAAAGATATTTTAGATGATAAGATGAATCGTTTAAGAGTTGCTGATGGATTAGATTCTATTTTTGAAATATTTAGAAGATGTAATAAATATATTGATGAAACTATGCCTTGGATACTTGCTAAAGATGAAAGTAAGAAAGATAGACTTCAAACTGTTTTATATAATCTTGTAGAGTCTATTAGAATAGGTACAGTGTTACTTCAAGCGTTTATGCCTGATACAGCTGAAAAAATATTTCAACAGTTAAATACTGATCTAGTAGGTATTAATACTATAGAAGAATTTGGACAATATCAAAGTGGTACTAAGTTAGGAAAAGCCCAAGTATTATTTATGAGAATTGATACAAAGAAATAGAAGTTAACTTTTTGTAAAAAAGTTGCTTTTTTTGATATTGTTATGGTAACAATTAGTAAGTCGTTTGTTGATATGAGTGGAAAAGGTGTGAAGTGAAAAGTATTACTGAGAGTATGGTTAAAAGATTGGCTTATGAAGAAAGATTATGTTTATATCGTTTAGTTTCAGGTAAAAATAAGAATTTAGATTTTAATTCTAAGAAGTTAGATAAAATTTTATTTAAAGTTGCTGATTTAACCGAAATTACTGTAAACGATAAGAATTTTAATTTTGAAAATATATGGAATTTAGGATTAGAAAATTGTTGTAATTATTTTTTGGCATTGTGTGAACAGTATAAAATGTTTAAAGATTCATCTGAGGAGTTTTCAGATTATAACGCTAATCAGAGAAGGGTTTATGTTGTTATTGCATTAGATAGTTATGATAAAAATGAAGTTAAATCTGATATTGGTTTATATGAGGCTGCAGAAAAGATTGACGAAGTTGTACAGTATAATTTTGATGTGTTACAAAAAGAAAGTTTAAGTAATAATTTTGCTTCTAACATTATGATTCTTGCTATTATGTCAACTTTTTTTGATATGTATTATCAATTGAGAGATATAATAGAAGGCAAAAGCTATTATGACGGTAGGTTTATGAATGAATATCGTGAGTTACCCTTAAATTATGAGAATTCTAGTGATGAATTATTAAGTGCTATTGCTAAATCAAAAGAGATGAGCGTTAAAGATGTTAAGGAGTACTTAATTAATAAATTGGATCGTGGTATTACTGATTTAATTATAGCTACTAAATTTATACAGAATGGTGATATCAAGCATCAAAAACTATAAAATGCTTTTATATGAAGAAATATAATTAATAGTTATTTCTTTTTCTTTTCGACAAATTTTGTAAATTGTATGTGTTAAGATATATTTACAATAAAATGTAAAACATTTAAAAATGAAGATGGTTTTATTTACATTAAGATTAATTCTTGATATGATGAATAAGTAGTGTTGCAGTACATAAAAATCGAGAAAAGGAGAAAATGCAATGCTTAAAAAAGTTAAAAATCAAGAGAATGTAATTATGATATTCTTTGTAGTAACATTAATTTGTGTAGGGATGTATGCTTTTTTTGAGAAGTGTGCTGTTGATGTTATTTATTTTGGAGTAATGCTTTACTATTTTACGAGATTTTTAAAACTTAAAAGAAATGGGAAGTAGGTATTGTTATGTTGGTTGATACACATTGTCATCTTTTTCATGAATATTATCAGGATATAGAAGGTGTATTAAAGCGAGCTAAAGATAGTGGGATTGGTATTGTTATTGTAAACGGTACTAATCGTTTTGATAATAAAGAAGTATTAGAGTTAGTTTCTAAATTTGATATGGTATATGGGGCACTTGGTATTCAACCGGAGGAAATTGATGAGAATTGGGAGGAGTGTTTTGATTTTATAGAGAAGCATATTAATGATGATAAAATTATTGCTGTAGGTGAGATAGGACTAGATTATCATTATGATTGTGATAAAGATTTACAAAGACAAGTTTTTAGGAAACAATTGGAACTTGCTCAAAAGTACCATAAACCTGTTATTGTTCATAGTAGAGATTGTATTCAAGAAACATACGATATTTTAAAAGAATATAAGTTGCAAGGTATTATGCATTGTTATAGTGGTAGTATTGAAATGGCTCATCAGTTTTATAAGATTGGCTTTTCCTTAGGAATAGGTGGTATTTCTACTTTTAAGAATGCTGCGAAGGTGGTTTCGGTCATAAAGGAAGTTCCTTTAGAATATATTGTATTGGAAACAGATTCGCCGTTTTTGACTCCTGAACCATATCGTGGAAGGTTAAATGAACCTGCAAATATTGATGTAATCTTACAGAAAATTTGTGACTTGAAAGGTCTTGATTATAAAAGATCTAGTGATGTGATATTTCAGAATGTACTACGCTTGTTTGACAAACAACTAAAATTATGATAGAATTATATTGCCTGAGAGAAAAAATAAGAGGTGATAAAATTGAAAAAAATAGTATCTAATATATTAATTGTGTCAACACAGTTAATAGTTGGGGGTCTATTTTTGTTTATGTTATTTTCTGGACACTCTGAAGATAACAGAATTGTAGTTGTAGAGAACAATAATTTAGATAAGATGGCGGATTCTGTTTCTGAGCTTTTTGAAGTTGATCATGCTGTTGCGGTGTCTATTGATGAAAGTAAAGAAGAAGAACTTGTTAGTACTGAGCAAAAGGCACAAGAGGAAGAAGCTAAAAAACAAGAAGAGGCTATTAAAGCAGTACAAGATGCAGCTGAAAAGGCTGCACAGGAGGAAGCTGCAAGAAAGGCTCAAGAAGAGGC
>CACXEZ010000129.1 GCA_902766815.1 uncultured Erysipelotrichaceae bacterium
CTCCTAATTTTTTTAAAGCATCATTATATAAATCAAAATTAATTATTTTTTTCTTATATAAGTACTCATTTAAAATTATAGCAAGTTTGGTATCAATCATTTATATCACCAATTAATCTTATTACACAAAAAAAGAAATAATTACATACAAATTATTTCTTTAAAACTTTTACCATATCTATATTTTTTACAAAGTATTTATTTTTCATATCCCAAATTAAATCACCTTCAAATATAATTTTATTATCTATAAAATGCAGGTGTAATGGAAATCTTTTCAATTTAAAAGTATCATTTCCGATATATTTCAATTCAATATTTGGCCAAAAAGCTGATAAAAACATCTTCTTTTTTTGATTATCATAAAATATATCAACATTCCAATTTTCGCACGAATAATCTCCAATATATTTATTATAATCATAATTATCTTGCACTTCATCAAAGTAAAATAAACCTAAATCATTCACTATATGTTCTACATATTCATCCCATTTTTCCTCATCAGTTATAATCTTGATCTTATCTACTCTAAAATTATCAAATATAGATTCAATTAATTTTTGATAATTTTGTTCATATTCATATATTTTTGTAGAATCATCATTATCTATAAATATTTCAAGTTTTTCGTATAGATGCTTTTTAAAGTGTGATTCCCAAAAAAAGCCTCTATTTTTAAAAGTATCTTCAAAACTTTTTTTAATATCATTTCTTTTTAGAAATATAAAATATAATTTTTGAGTTTCTAATATATTAATTAATTGATTATAGTATTTTTTTATTTGATCAGTATTTAAATTTGAATTCAGCATATAATCATGTATGCTTTTAAAGAAATTTGAATCTAATATATATGTAACATTATCATTTTTAATACTATCTAAAAAATATATCCATCTATCATATAAATTATTCATTTCTTCTATTAGTTTATAGTTTTCAATTTTTTCATGCTTAGGCAAATTAAGAGTTAAATTAATATCATTCAAACTTTCTTCATGTAACCATCTTACATTTATTCCATTCATTTGAAATTTATTAAATATTTCATCACTAATAGTTGATTTACCAGTTGTCGAAATACCATCAATTATTATTATTTTTTTATCAGTTTTATATTGAATATACTTTTTTATATCTTCTTGTGATTGAGTCTTTTTAATTAATTCAAAACTTTCTATAAATATTTTTTCTAATTCTACCATTTTTTTCTTTAATTCTTCTACTTTTTCCTTATCCCAATTTTTATTTTTTTGTAATAGAGATATTAAATATAAGTAATAATTAAAAGTGGAAATACGACAGGATTCTTTTAATTTTGATTCATTATATATTAGTTTTATTAAATCAATTGTGTTAATAAACTTATCTATATTTTTAATTTTTGTTAAGGATTGTAAATTTGCTGTTTCATCAAATGCATAATATATATCTTTTTCATAATAAAAATTGGAACAATTATTCAAATATTTATACGTTGTATATGTATCTTCAAAATTATTATATTGAGTAAAACAATTGCTATCTAATTTCTCTTTTCTAAAAATTTTTAAAAAAAGTGGTCCAAAAAGAAAATAATCATTTGCTTCTTCAACTGCATGTAATCCAACTTTTATTTCTTTACTAAAACAATTAACTATTTTATTACCTTTATCTGTGATATCTATTACATCAAACATTAATATATCTATATTACTATTCATAAATTTGTTATTAATCTTCTCTAAAATATCATTTTTAGGAAGAAAGTCATCACTATCACAAAAAAATACTAAATCACCAATAGAGTTTTCAAAGCCAATTTTTCTAGCTAGTCCAACTCCCTCATTATTTTTGAAGATTACTTTAATATTTGGGTTATCATATCTTAATAATATTGATTCTGTTTTGTCTGTAGAGCCATCATTTATTACTATAATTTCATAATTTTTATAAGTTTGTAAGATAATAGAATTCAATAATCTTTCTATTGTTTTTTCACCATTATATACTGGAATTATTATACTTATTTTCATTTTTTACCTTCTTAACATCTTAATATTTTTTGATAAATTTACACCATTTAATAAATCATTAAGAAAATTTTCAATACTGGAATTCGAATCAACTGGTAAAGAAAGTATTATGCTATATAATTCTTTTAATTCTTCATCACTTAATTTATTCAACATCTCTAAAATTCCATTATTCCAATTCGTTGTTTGATATTTCCATTTTAAATTATATAAGATTGCCATTTTTTTATATAATGAATTTTCAAGAGAAAAAATTTTCTCTTGAAAATCTATATTTTCTTTATTTGTAAGATATGGTGTTGCAATATAATGAAGTTTCTTATTACCTAGAATATTATTAATATAATTTGAAATAAACATTTCATATAATTGATGATTACTTGCTATTAATATTTGATTTTCATTTTCCTCGATTTGATTGAACATTGTCCATAACATATCTATATCAATATTTACAATATGTCCTTCTATATTTATAAAATAATCAGTTTTTCTATTTTTAGATATTAGAATACTTCTATTTATAAAATAATCTGCTAAATTTTTTATTTCCTTTTTAGAAAAAGAAGGTGATATAGAAATATCCTTGCAAAACTCTTTCTTAATTTCTAAATAAAGATTTTTTTGTGAATATTGTTTGCACTCTTTTCCACAAAACTTGCATATAATTTTATCTTTATTCCAATAATATAAATCTCCATCTCTACCATTTTTAAGACACTCAAATGCCATTTCAACTCTTCCACAATCACACTTTAATATATTACCTTTTTTTAAAACAATAGCTTCCTTTATATATAATTCTTCAATTTTAGTTAAATATTTTTCCACCCATTCAACATCTTTAATTATTTCATCATAGTTGATATTAAAATTATGAATATTATCAATATATTTTTCTAAAACAGGTATCTTATTATCAAAGGAATGTAATAAATTAAAAGATAATACTTTTTTACATTTTAAAGTTGATCCAATTATATCTACTAATGTTGGTGCTATCATTAAACCTATATTTATTTTTTCATATGGTTTAATTGGCATAGTCATCACTGTTAAATTTTCCATTATATTCCCCCTATATAAATTTATTATTTAAAGTAATCTTCCTTTATTATTGAATAAGTGTCCAATCCCATTGGTTTATTTGTTATTTTATCCGTCATGCGATTTCTTAATGTTCCTTCAAAAATCATACCTGCTTTTTGCATTACCTTACCACTTGCTTTATTATCAGTTAAATGATTAGCATAAATGGTCTCTACGCAAATATCTTCAAAAAAGAATTTAATTACTCGTTTCAATGTTTCTGTTGCATAACCATTATTCCACCATTTTGAACCAAAACAATATCCTAAGGCAACAGTTTTGTTTACTTCGTCGACCTTGACAGCAGTTATTGAACCTATTATTTCATTAGATTCTTTCTCAATTACTAACCACTTATATGATGTAGGTTTTTCATAACTTTCTTCCCATTTTTTCATTAAAGCTACTGCATCTGCTACACTTTTATGCATATTCCATACAACATATTTTGATACTAAAGGATCTTTTCCATAATTATTGTATATCATTTCTGCATCTTTTATTGAGCCTTTTCTCAATAAAAGTCTTTCGGTTTCTAATTCAACTGTTCCTTTATTTTTCATATTCTATCATCTCCTCAATTAAAATATCTTTACAAGTTTTATAAAGTTTTTTCTTTTCTTCATTCAAATCATATATGATATTATCAGAATCAAATATTTTTTTATACTCTTGATTTAAAAATTCATTTGTTACTTCTTTTGTAGAATGAAAACTGAAATCCATACCATTATTATCTAAAATAAATTGTAATTTTTGAATTAAATCCATATATTTATAAAATACTTCATAAAATTCTTTTTTAATACCTACATTTTTTTCTTCATAATCAAATATATTTATAGTTTTAAAGTTTTCATTTAATCTAAAATATAGTGCTAATAATTCATATACATTATGTAAAACCTGCATCTTGTATGTGTTTTTTAATTCTTTAATCTTTATTAATGCTACTTTATCATCAATAAAATGATTATCTCTATTAATAGATTTCATGATAACATAAATCAGATTTGATATATTATCTATATTCTTACAAACTTTTCTATTCTCTATAAATTCATCATATAATCCATTATCATAAACTAGTTCAAAACAATTGGCCCATTCTTTAATACACGAAGTATTATCATTTAAATTAAGGTAATCACATAAATCATATATACTTCTAGTAGAATTAAATGTTTTATACATAAGTTCCTGGGCATTTTCTCTACATTCATTATAAATTACACCATCATCAAAATAAATTGGATATTTATTATCTTTTATTGATTTATAATCATCATCTTTAATTAATGGTATATATACTACCATGCTATGTATTCTATCTTTGCCTCTATATTCCATAATAGTTTGTAAAATATAGTTTACCTTTTCCTCAACATTTATCATTTTTTCAAAATAATCGTTTGCATAAAAATAATTTATATCAATATCACTATAGAATGTATTGGTACCTCTAGCTAAACTACCATTTAGCATAATACAACACTTTATTTTTTTAAATTCTTCAAATTCATTTATTACGTCTAATATAAGTTTTTTTATAAGATTTCTATAATCAAGCATGATACTTCTTAGAATATTTTTATCATAATTTTTCATTGACCAAATAAATTTTTGTTTTATTTTTTTAATCTTAGGTAAATATATTTTTTTATATTTTATAATTATTTTTTTATATTCATCTTTTTTCATTTAACCAACACCCATTATCTCCTTTAAATTTTCATATATGATAACATAAAAATAAAAAATTGACAATATATGCCAATTAATTTATCTAATTTACAATATGTACATCAATGATATAATAAACAGTATATTTACTTGCGCAAATATTTAAAGTATTTCTAACATATTCATCATTATATAGTCATAATCTTAGTGATAGATGCTATTAATGCAGGGGTATTGTAATTTTTTCCTGCTAGGATTCTTCCGGTTGTGGCATCCATTAGGATATATTCATAGGCTGTATCTGTTGTGGCTTTAGCAGTTGGTATCCATAATAAAAGGGTTATTATTACTACTAATATTTTTTTCATGTGACCACCTACAAAATAGTATGAAAAAAGAACTAGTTTTAGTCCTTGATATATTTATTTTTTTATTTTATCTAGAATGATTAGGTTATAATTTTGTTTATATTTATTTTTTATGCTTGTATCACTAATATCTTCACATATATCCATTTACATATTTTCAATTTCTTACATATTAAATATATCACTATGAGAACCAGTTGCTACTAGATATAATATAATTTCATCGTCTTTATATTTATAAACTAATAGCCAATCTGATTCAATATGACATTCACGACAATTTCTATAATATTTAGTATCTTGAAGTGCGTGATCTCTATATTTTAAATCTAAAGTTTCTCCGTTAGCAAGACTTTTCACTATATTACTTAATTTTTTTAAATCTTTACCCTGTTTCATAATTTTTTTAAGTTGTTTATTAAATTTATTGGATGTAACAATGCCATATTTAGTGTCAGTTATACTATTCTTCACTTAGAATATCCTCAAACATTTTATCAACATTATGATATACTTTATATTCTTCAGGGTGAGTTTCCATATAATCAAGTTCTTTTAAAGATTCAGCAAATTCCTTAGTTGGTTGTTGTTTAACATCAAATGGTATCCCTCTTTCGAAAATTGCTTTTTTTAAAAATATATTAATAGCAGTACTCATGTTTAGTCCTAGACTATTAAATAAATTAGTGGCTTCTTCTTTTACTTCACTAGGAACATTTACATTAATAACACTTGTTAAATTAGACATAATGTCATCTCCTTTTCTACATAAATATTAACACTTTTTTAATATTGTGTCAATATGTTTATATGTATATTATATGCATATTCCTTTATATTATACATATTTATCTTTAAATTTTAAATATTAAATGATATAAAGAACTAGTTTTAGTCCTTGATATATTTATTTTTTATTTTAAGTATCGATTAAGACTGTTTATGGGTAAAGAAGTAGATTCGATTTATTTAGATAAGTTTTAATATAATTATCTAAGCTATTCATTTAAATTTATGCATTCATCATTCTCACATATTTTAGTTATAATACCAATATTACTTGTTAAAACTAAAGTCATAAAATCATCTCTATTTCTATATAGATATTATTTACTTCTCTTAAGTGTTAATCTTTTTAGTTTAGTAATAGATATAAGGGCTGCGTTTTCTGTTCCTTGGTAATTTATTTTTTTGATATTTTCTTTTTCATAAAGATAAAGGACTAATTTATTTAATGATTTATCTATCTTCTGATAGGCTAATTCTGACCAATCTGAGGTTAAGAATTTTATTACTTTTAATTCTTTTATTTTTTCTTGGTATTTCATATTACTTCTTCCTTTCTTTTGTTTCATGATAACAATATCAGGATAAAAAGTCAATTCTCATGATGTCATTTGGATATACTTTATGGTCTAGTTTGAATTTTATAGTTTCTTCGGGATGTCTTGCTACTTCTAGGGGTTCTCCTTTTTCATTGTAAATCTCTGGTACTGTAAAGGAGAATGTTTCTATGTTTGGTCCAAACATTTCTACGGTATCTCCTGGTTTGAAATAGTTTCTTTGAGTTAGGGTTACTTCTTTGGTGGTGTCATTATAAGCTAAGACAAGTCCTAAAAAATCTTGATTTGAATTTTCTTGTCTTCCTGTAAAGTATTGTCCTTCTACTCCTGGGATACCATGAAAAAATTGAGAAGTACTTTCACGATTAGCTACTCTATTTAGGATTTTTTCATAATATTTTATTTTTTCATCTGTCAGTTTATTTTCATAATATAAATCTATAGCTTCTCTATAGGTACTAATTACAGTAGCAATATAATAATTACTACGCATTCTTCCTTCTACTTTTAAAGAGGTAATACCTATATCAATCATTTCTTTTAGATTAGTAATTAAAGATAAGTCTTTGGTAGATAGACTAAAAGGAATATCTGTATCGATTTTTTCTCCATCTTCATACAAGTCAAAACACCATCTACAAATTTGAGCACACGCTCCACGATTGGCATCACGATTAGTAAAATAGTTAGATAGTACACATCTACCTGAGAATGAAGAACACATAGCACCGTGTAAAAAACATTCTATTTCTATTCCAGTCTTATCAATGATCTCTTTGATATTTTCTTTACTTGATTCTCTTGCTAATACTACTCTTTCTACTCCTTCACTCTTTAAGAAAGATACAGCTTCAATGTTAGATGTAGATAATTGGGTAGATATATGAATTGGTATATTAATGCTGTTTTCTTTTATTACATCTACCATAAGCAAATCAGATACTATGATAGCATCTACTTGAATACTACTTAAGAATTTTAAATATGTTATCAAATCTTTCATATCTTCATTATGAAAAGTGATATTTACGGTTACATATACTTTTTTGTTTAGGTTATGAGCATAATTAATTGCTTCCTTTAAATCATCTTCAGTAAAGTTTTTAGCGTTTGCTCTCATGCCATATTTTGTTCCTGCTATATAAATAGCATCGGCTCCATATAGGCAGGCAATTTTTAGTCTTTCTAAATTGCCTGCTGGAGCTAATAATTCTATTTTATTCATAATCTTCCACCTTATATACAGTTTTCTTTTCTAAAAATCCTTTGTAGTACTCTTTTTCATCTTTATCTTTGTTAATATATTGATTTAGTACTTTTATAAATTCTTTAGTACTTATATGATTTGAATTTACTATGATATAATCTATATTTAGATTATCTATTTCATTAATCAAATTGATAGGTTCTTTGGTATAGATAGTAGTTCCTTCTTTTTCTTCTTCGATAATGTATGAGTCATTTTTTTCTTTTATAAGATATGGAACATCTTTCTTTTCTTTATTTAAATAAGTTAAATAATTGGTTATTAGATATCTTCTTGAATAAAATATTGGTAAGTATCCATAACATATCATCATTAAAGATTGATATTTACTAATTTCATTAATTTCTGATATGGTAATATCATTAGTAATGACTGAATAATTTACCCCTCTTTTTTTATAAAAAAGATTGGTAGAGGTACTGGCATTTAGATGATCTTGAAATATTACTAATTCCATATTTAAGTTAAGTCTTTTACAAATATTTAATACAGATAAATCGTAAAAAAGAACTTTACTTATTTTTAAATTATTTAATTTTTTTAGCGTTTCTTCTAATAGGAGTAAGTCTTTGTTCATCATAATCTTATTAATAGAGATACATATTTCTTTATCTGTTTTATCTTTTATTTGTTTTATATCACTTATATTAAAGTAACAGGTACTATTTACGGATAGGTTTTCTATAGGAAGAATAAGTCCATCTATAGGGGTATTTAAATAGGTATCTATTATTTCTTTATTATTTGGAATTACTAATATTTTCTTCATCTTTACTACACCAACTTTCTTATTAATTTTTTGTTATGATAATTTATATAGTCTAGATAATCTTTCTTACTTTCTAAATTTTTTATTAATATTTTTTTTATTTTATTATCAGATAAGTTATTTACTCTTCCTAAGATTATTATTCTTTTGATAATGTTATTTAATATAGTTTCTTGAGTTTTATACCAATTATTATATAATTCTAAACTTTCTTTAACCTCATAGGGGGTATTTGTTTTTCTTAAATTAGATAATAATTCATTTTCTTGTTCGGCTTTTCTATATAATTTATTAATATCTTCTTGATGATAAGATAACCATTTTTGGAAGTATGATATTTCTGCCTCATTTTCTAAATATAATTTATTTTCTTTTAATATTTCTGGAATTATTTCTTTTAATAAGATATATTCTTCAAAGATATCTGTTATATTAATATAATTACTTAGTTTATTTAATAATAAGTCTAATTTTATCACAATCTCATGATATTTTTTAAATTGGATATAAAATTTCGATGGATTATTTTTAAAGTAAGGGATTAGAATAGATAAATTATAAATATCTGTTAAGCATTCTATTACAAATACTTCAACTTGATAATCGGTATTACTTCTTTTCTTGTTGATACTTTTTAGGGTTAAATACTCGGTAATTCCTTCATCTAGATTATCACCTATTTTTCTTACTTTACCTTCTAATTTTAAATAACCAGATATACCGATTTTCTTTTTATTAGAACTTGTTGTATGAAATAATTCATGGTTGATAATACTTGGTTTTTTAGAATTTGTTTTATTTATATATACGGTATTTCTTTCAGGGATATATATTCCTACTGTACTTGTATCGTGTGCTATTTTTTTTAAATCTTTATCACTTATATTCTTAATTAATAATGTTTTTAAGTTTTTTAGAAAGATTTTATGACAACTTTTTGGGAAGAGTTCTAGAACATTCCATACTTCGTCTATATTTTCCTTGTATGGTGAATTATCGTAAATACCATATCTTTTTTCTTTTTTCATAACCATTGCCCCTTTAATTATTTATTTTCTTATAGATATACTTATTTTATCTCCTACTGGTATATAGGTTGTTGTAAATTCTTCATTGTTATCTAGAAATTCTATAAAGTTTTTTATTTTCTTTACGATACCTCTTTGATTTTTGGTAAGTGCTAAGGATTCATTCTCTACTAGCCCGTGGAATGATAAGTTATCTGTGATAATGGTTCCATTTTGGGATAAGTTCTTTTTATATCGATTAAAGAAATCAATACTATGTCCTTTGGATGCGTCGATAAAGATTAAATCAAATGTTTCGATTATGTTGGTTTCTAATGCATCACTAAAGATGACTTGAATTCTATCTTGTAAATTAAATTTTTGAATGTTTATCATTGCCTGTTCATATCTATCTTTATCTTTTTCTATAGTAGTAATTTTAATTTCATCATTTACATGAGCCATTCTGATAGCCGAGTATCCTATAGCGGTACCTATTTCTAGAATGTTTTTTATATTATGTTCTTTTATATAGTTACATAGATAATCTATTCCATCTGGTAACATGATAGGTACTTTATTAATTTCTGCATACTCTTCTATTTCACTTAACATTTTTCATCATCCTCATCTAGTCTTGGTGTTAAGATTTCATAGCCATCTTTTGTTACTAAGACTGTATGTTCATAATGGGCTGCAGGTTTTCCATCTTGTGTTACGATGGTCCAATCATCATCTAAAATACCTACAGCAGCACTTCCTAAATTTAACATTGGTTCTATACAAATAACCATTCCTTCTTTCAGGATAGGTCCTGTTCCACGTCGGCCATAATTTGGCACATCAGGTTCTTCGTGCATTTCTGTTCCTATTCCATGTCCAACAAGTTCTTTTACGACTCCAAGTTGATGTTTTTTAGCATATGTTTCTATGGCATTAGAGACATCACCAATACGAGCTCCTGGACGAACTTGTTCTACTCCAACGTATAAAGCATTCTTGGTATGTTCCATTAGATATTTTTTCTTATCATTGATGGTACCAACAGCATAAGTCCATGCAGCATCTCCTTGATAACCATGATAACCTATCACCATATCTATCGTAATGATATCACCATTCTTTAGTTTTCGTGTTCCTGGAATTCCATGAACTACTTCATCATTAATACTAGTACAAAGTGTTGCTGGAAATCCTTCATATCCTTTACAAGTAGGAATTCCACCTTTACTTCTTATAAATTCTTCTGCTAAAGTATCTAATTCCTTAGTGGTAATTCCTGGTTTAATAAATGGTTTTAAATATTTATGAGTTTGGGATACTAAATATCCAGCTTTTCTCATTAATTCTATTTCACTCTTGCTTTTAATTGTAATCAAATTAATCACTTCCAAACACTGATATTATAGCATTTTAGAAACAACTTGTAAATTAGCCTTAGTAAATATTTTCTTAAAATGATCATAAAATAATAAAAATATGATATTATGTGTGTAGCAAAGAGATTTTTTGCTATTTTAGAAGTAAAATGATTACAACTAGGAATAGTTGTAATATTATAATAAATTGAGATAGTTTTCTTTTTGTCATAAATATTACCATCTTTCTACTATCAGTTGATATAGAAAGGGAAAGCATCTGATTTAAAAAATGTATCCAAACACATTATATTAAGTTCTATTTCTTAATAAACTCGCCAATCTATTTCTTTTATGTTATTTTTCTTTAGAAAGTTGTTTGCCTTGGAAAATGGCTTTGAACCAAAGAAACCATGATGGGCTGAGAATGGTGATGGATGGGTTGATTCAATTATATAATGTTTAGGATTGGTGATATAAGCTTTTTTGCTTCTTGCAAAGTTTCCCCACAGGATAAATACTACTGGAGTATCTTTATCGTTTATTTTTTTGATGATGGCGTCTGTAAAGTTTTGCCAACCTACATCTTTGTGAGATGCTGCTTTATCTTTTTCTACAGTGAGTACAGCATTTAGTAGTAATACACCTTCTTTAGCCCAACATTCTAGATTACCAACGTTTGCGATCGGAATTTTTAAATCATCATATAACTCTTTATAAATATTTTGAAGTGATGGTGGTAGTTTTATTCCATTTGATACGGCAAAGGCTAAGCCGTTTGCTTCATGATCCCCATGATATGGATCTTGACCTAATATTACTACTTTTACATCATTATAGTCTGTTAAATTTAGAGCTCTTAAAATTCTACTTTTTGGTGGGAATATTGTTTTTTCTCGGTACTCTTTATTGATGAAATCTACTATATTTTTAAAATACTCTTGTTGATACTCTTCTTGTAATATATTATCCCAGTTATTTCCTACTAATTTTATCATATTACACCTCTTTTCTAATAGTTTGGACACTTATTATTTGTACTGATATTTGTAATGGTGTAAGATACTGTATCATCGATATCTGTTGTTTTCGTTATGGTGATCTGGCAATCTCCTATATCATCACCTGTTTTGGGATTTATTAATATTTTTTCTCCATTTTTACCTGTTCCTGTTAAAAAACCGTTGGTTACTAGAGATTGCAGATGAACGGTTATTTTATTGTTTGTTATAAGAATTTTTTCATTATAATCATATAAATCATTTCCTGTAAATTCTATTTCTTCATATAATTCTTGTGATGCGGTTTTGATATTTTCTATCATTGCCTTTTCACTTACTGATTTGCTGGTATTAATAGAACTTAATACATTAGGTATTGCTATTCCTGCTATTAGGGCAATCATGGCAATAACGACTAGTACTTCAATTAGAGTAAATCCTTTATTATTTAATCTCTTCATTTTATCACCAAGATAATTATATAAAAAAAAAGTATTCTATGCAAGTAGAACACTTTTAAAATTGTTATTAACTGGCAAATTCTTTGTTTCTATTTACTAAAATGATATCATCTCCGATTTTAACGATTTGCCTCCAATCTAAGTCAACATCTTCTTTGGTGTTGGCTAGAAATTTTCTGCTGCCTTTTCTTTCTTCTAAAATTAATTTAGATATAGTTCCATTTAAAGAAATAATAACATCTATAATGGTACCTATTCTTTTTCCTGTAGAGATATCAATTACTTCTTTATTTTGTAAATCTGATAAATTCATGTTTCCCCCTACTTCTATTTTATTCTATTTGTTATTTAATGAATACTTTTCTTTAAAGTTTTTATAGCGTTTTTTTCGATTCTTGAGATTTGTGCTTGACTGATTCCTAATTCTCTTGCTATTTCCATTTGCGTTTTTCCTATTAAAAATCTGTCTTCTAAGATTTGTCTTTCTCTTTGTTTTAATCCTTTCATGGCTTTATCTAAGGCTAGTTTATAATCTAGATCATATTCCTCTTTTTTGTTACTAATTTGATCGAATAAATATATTGTATCTCCTCCATCATTATAGATTGGCTCATACATACTCATAGGTTCTCTTAATGACTCTATTGCATTACTTATTTCATATTCCGTTACTCCTAAGATATCAGCTATTTCTTTATCCGTTGGTTCTATTCCTTTACTTGTTATAAGTTCATTTTTTATTTTTAAGGTTTTGTAAGCTAAGTCTTTGATGCTTCTACTAATACGAAGTGTTGAGTTATCCCTTAAGTAACGTTTAATTTCTCCTAATATCATGGGACAAGCATAGGTGGATAGTTTGACATCGTATGAGGTGTCAAAATTATCGATTGCTTTTACTAACCCTAAGCATCCTACTTGGAATAGATCATCTAAATTATCTGTTTTACCTGCAAATTTTTTTAGGGTTGATAGAACAAGTTTTAAGTTACCATTAATTAGATCATCTCTGGCTTTTTCATCACCTGATTTCATTTTTTCAAACAACTCTTTAGTTTCTTCAGTAGATAATACTTTCATATTCGCAGTATTCACGCCACAGATTTCTACTTTATGACGTGACATAAAAAATCTCCTTTCAACCTGATTATGGATTGAAAAGAGATTTTTTATACAATTATTTTACTTTTGAAATCAGTTCTTCTAGGTTATCTATAGAATATTCTGAAGATTCACCTGAGTACATATTTTTTACATTAATCTTCTTAGATTCTAATTCACTGTCCCCTATTACGGTTACATAAGGAATATTATTTTTATTTGCCCATTCAAATGATTTTTTTACTTTTCTATGATTCATTTCGATTACGACTCTTATTCCTTTTTCTCTTAAGGACTCTGCTAATTTAAGGGATAGTACGTTAGCGTTGTCATCATAAGGAATAATATAGAAATCATATAGATTAGTTAATTCTTCATTAGCTTTCTTTGATAATATCTCCGCAATGGGAACTAGTCCAAAACTCATGCCTACTGCTGGATAAGATTTACCATCATTTATAAATTTTGTAATGATATTATCATATCTTCCACCACCACCTAGTGCACAAGTTAAAATTTGGTTCTTATCAAATATTTCCCATACTGTTCCTGTATAAATTTCTAATCCACGTGCTAGGTATGGAGTAAATTTGCAATCTGTTAAATTCATTTCTGTTATATAATGATTTAAAGATAATACTTCTTTAATTCCTTCTTTTAATAAATCATTATCAATATCTTTAAATGTTTCTTCTAATACAGATATATCTAACTTGAAATACTCAAATAGTTTATCTAATTTTTGATTATCAATTTGATATTCTTCTAGCTCTTTTCTAACACCATCGCTGCCTATTTTGGCTAGTTTATCTACTGATAAGATTACGTTAGATACTAATGATTCTTCAATCCCACAGTATGTAATTAATCCTGATAAAAACTTTCTATTGTTCCACTCTAGGTAAACATCTAATCCTAATTTTTGGTAACCACTAAAAGCCATTTTAAATAATTCTGCTTCAGGAAATTGTCCTTCTATTCCACATACATCTACGTCGCATTGGTAAAATTCACGATTTCTTCCTACTTTGACAGGCCCATCACGATATACCTTTCCTATTTCATAACGTCTAAATGGTAGATTTAGTCCTTTATTCATACTAATAATTTTAGCAAAGGGAACTGTTAAATCATAGCGAAGGGCTAAATCACGTTCTCCTTGATCTTTTAGTTTATATACTTCTTTTAGGATTTCAGCTCCACCTGCATATTTAGAGGCTAGTAAATCATAATAGCATAAAGTAGTTGTTTCTACTGGTAAGTATCCATATTCTTCAAATGTTTTACTTAAAGTGTTGATAATTTTATTTCTCAAAATCTGTTCTTCTGGTAGATAATCCATACTACCTTTGACATTTTGTAATATCATTGTTTCACTTCCTTTGTTTTTCTTTCATAAAATTAGGCTTATCATAACATATCTTATTCTTTTTGTAAATATTTATCCTATATCTACATACCAAACTTTGCTGATATCTACATTTTGGCTCAGTGGTCCTGGGGCTGGTTCATCTACATTTATGATTACTGGCATTTTAAAGGCATTCCCATAAGCAATACATGTCCCTGAATGAAATGTTTTTAATTTACTTATTAGATTGTTACTGATATTTGGTAGGATAGAGGTGACAAAAGCTAAGTCATCTGGATGAAACATTTTAAATACTAAGAAATTGCTACACTGACTGATTGCTGTTTCTGATAATTCTGATGGCCTTTGGGTAATCATTCCTAAAACGATTCCGTATTTTCGTCCTTCTTTGGCAATTCTTTCAAAGATGTTATAACCAAATAGTTTAATGTCGATATCTTGTTGGACATACCTATGAGCTTCTTCTAGAAGAATATGAAAAGCTAGTGATCCTCTATTTTTTAATTTTGATACATAATCAAAAACTAATTTTGAATAAATTTTTACCAAGTTTTTGGCAAATCTATCATCAACATAATTCATGTTAAAATTTACGATTTGGGCTTTTCTTCCTGATGATGTGGTTAATAATTCTTTGATGTATCCTTCTGGTGTTATAAAATTATAATAGTCAAAGAATTTTGCATAATCGCTGTTAATTAAGGTATTTAGTCTGATTTTTAGGGCATTAGCGTAATCGAAGACTTTTTCACTGGTTAAAACACCTTCACTAATAAGAGCAAATTCTAGAGCCATGGAGAATTCTTTTAATCCATAAGAAAATGTTCCATTTGGTAAAGATAATTGAAATTCGTGTCTAGTAAATTCTTCTAAATATTGAATTACTAATTCTATATCGGCAAATTTCCCTGATTCTTCGATGAATAGGCATTGTCTTACTGTTCTACTCCATCCTCCTTTTGTTAGAGAGATATCTAAATTAATATCTTTTGTTTTGAACTTGGTTAAAACAGAAGTTAATTTGTTACGAATCTCACTTGGACTTTTTCCTGAAAAGATAATATCTAAGATACTTCTTGCTAGGATATCATTCTTTTGATCTAATACTTCTTCTTCGCTTCTTGTAAAGTATCCTACTAATTTTAAGGCTTTTTCAATGATTGGAATCTGATTTTCATCATTTGCATTTAAAAGTAAGGCAATATCATCTACACCAAGTAACCAAAAAGGAATTGATAGATGTGGATATTCTGTGTTATTTAAGTCCGTAGTGATTACTTTATAATTTAGATTTTGATTATTTGCTCCAATTTCGTGAAAAGCTGGTTGATATTCTCCATAGGCATCAAATAAGAAGATATTTGTTCTAAAAGGTATTCTATTTTTTGCTTCATAAAAGATATTTTGTAAGATTCTTGATGTTGAATAACTTTTTCCTGATCCACTATTTCCTAGGATAGCAAAGTGATTAGAAAAGAAAGAATTAATATCTAATGAAATTTTATAATCTCTATAGATAACGGAGTTCCCCATATTGATGGAATTTGTGTTTGCATCATTTTGATACATAATGTCTAATTCTTCCTTTGTGATTAGTCTACATGGTGATTTAAAAGAAGGTTTAACAACACTTCCATAGATAAACTTATTATCATTTATTTCACCTATTAAATTAATATTTAGATGTTTAAAATCTCCTTCCATAATTTCGCCCACTATTTTTACATTTGTTTCTTCGAAGATGACATTTTTTCCCATGATATTATCTAAATCATAAATATTTGTTTGTAATTCTATTTGGACACTATCTCCTTGTATTCCTATTATTTTTCCTAGCATTATTCATCACTTTCCTTTTATTCTTACTCTATTTTGATTTTATCAGATATTTAATTCTGTGTCAATTATCTGAAAAGGAAGAGATATTAGATTAATCTATTTTTCTCTTCCTTATAGTTTTTTTATTAATTTTTTTGCCTCTGGATTGGATGCGTTGAATTTTATATTTCTAATGATATAGAATATATTTTCCAGCGTCGGTTCATTATTTAAATCGATATAAATTGAGCTATTAATTAGGTTTAATTCTATTAAAGATTCTATACAGATCATAATCGTTTTTAGATTATTTTTAAAATAACTATTATTTAATTCTTCTATTGATATTATATCAGCATTCTCATATACTTCCATTAAATATAAAAGGGCTATATTTTTTAGAATTTTTCTTCTATCTACTGGATTATATTGGTCTTTTACATTTAAGAATAGTTCGCTAATTTTATCTAAATCTTTAATGGTTAATTTGGTTTTTTCTTTTCTTTCATTCATTATATTTTCTGAATATTCTTGTTTTAATTTTTCTAAATCTTTTAGAATATTTTCACTACTACTGTTTTTACCAAAGTATAGGCCAAATTCTATATTTGCTTCTGATCAAACAATTAATAATATTAATTTAATTTTATCAGAAGCAAATATTGAATTGCCTCATCGAGATACAATAATTAATGTTTTAA
>CACXEZ010000130.1 GCA_902766815.1 uncultured Erysipelotrichaceae bacterium
GCCCCTCCCTAGTTTACTCTTAATTATCTAAATTATAATCAATAACCCAAAAAAAAGCAATCTTTTTTCACTATAGTTAACTGAGTAAAAAAAGATTATATATAAAGATGAATCATAATTTTTAAAACATTAGGAAATAAATAAACCTCCAAAAGAGAAGAAACAAAACTAATCATAATAGAAATCATAAAAATAGTAAAATACTTTCTTAACATCAGTTTATTATTTCCCTTTTTACTAGTAATAATCTTTACCAAATGATAAGAAAACATAATACTATAAATAGATAGAACAACAACAATTATAATATTTAATATCTGTGATAATAAACTATATAATAAACTAGCAGGAATTCCCTTATAACCAAACGTAAGAAAAATAGAAGAAATAGAAAACCCAACTAAAAATCCCTTAATATAAGTAAGAAAAATATTAATAAAAACTCCAATCATACTAAATCCTAGCACCCAAATAATACCAATAAATAAATAATTAATAACTAAACTATTCTTAAGTGCTAGTCCATTATCAATATTTCCCTGATGAATATTTTGAAAAAATGTCTGAATTTGCAAAACAACACTACTTTTATCACTATCACTCAACATCATCAAAAAAATTGAACCCGATAAAATTCCAAGTAACATTACTGTTATAATAAAGAAATTAATTTTTTTATTTGGTAAAATTAAATCTCTAAGCATCGTTTTTTTCTTCATCCCTATCACCACTTAAATATATTCATAACTCTTGTAATTATACCTAATTTTTTGTATAATAATCTTCGAGGTGACGAATTATGAGTAAGAATTATAAAAAGAAAACTGAAAAAATAGAAGAAAATCTAGAAACAACAGATAACTTAAGTAAAAAGGAATTATATGACTTAAATAAAAAGAAAAAAGATGCCGCAAAAGCAAAAAGTGAAAAAAAGAAAGAAAAAAAGAAAAAGAAAAAATCAAATAACACTCATCAAACAAACTTAGCAGGAAAAGTTTTCGCTGTTGTAATGTTAATTTTAATGATTTGTTCAGTAATAGCATCTATTGCTGCCTATATAAAATAAGAATGACTAATCATTCTTATTTTTATATAATATAATATAGAAATACTAAAGAGATCACCGCTACAAGAACCCCTAACAAAACATAAGAAACAAATCCCATATCTTTTTTATCAGATTGAGTTTCATCATTACTACCAATAGATTCTACCATACCCAACTCTTCATTATCAACCGTTGGTTTCTGAACTTGATCTAATTCCTGAGATAAAGCTGGTCTTATAAAAGTAAGCCCCTCTCTTACCTCCGAATCTGTCAAAACAACTCTTCCCTGATACTTTTTAACAAACCAAGTATTAAACATAGAATATTCCTTATTATCATTTAACATAATAGAACTCTCAACCTCTAAATGATTATAAGTCAAAATCTGATGAGATAAATTAATAATTCTAGAAAAAATATCATCTAACTTTTCAAAATATAAAGCATTATTTTCACGAACCCCATTCAAAATATCATTTCCAACAACCGGCGTAATAATTACATTATCCTTTAAATGAGTAAATCCCATCACTTTCTCATCATTTACCTCACTTATCATATTCAAAATCAAACTTACTTTCTTATTCTGTGGAATAGTTAAATAAAAAGCAAGATCCCTATCCTTAATCCAATAAATATATTTTTCCTCTCCTTGCAAAACAATTCTTTGTTCCATCTACATCACCTACTACTATTATCTATCTTCTTGAGAATATTATAACAAAAAAAAGATAACTTGTCATTATCTTCTTAATTTTTTGTTAATTTTTTTTGTACAAATAAAATTAATAGCGTATCTATCATAATCATACTAAAGAAATAGTCAACATAATAAGATACTTTTTCTACTCCTAAAAGTAGATGAATATCAGATATATTCTTTAACATAACCAAATATTTACCATATATTCTTAAATAAAAATATTCTTCAACCAAAGACAAAATAATCAAAACATTCATTATTACATATTGTTTTTCTCTATTTTGATAAAATTTAAAACAAATTATCCCAAATAAAATAAGCATGAAAATTCTCATTCCTAAAGTAACATAATAATAATCTAAAACACTACCAAGCCGAACCAAAATACTATTAAAAAAGTAAAAAATCAATAATAATAATTTATTTTTTATATCATTTACTTTAGAAAAAATAATGAACACAACAATGATAGATAAAAGAAAAATAAAATTAATTTGTGATAATCCTCCCAAAATAACAGCAATAACAGATACATCTAAATCATTCGTATTCATTCCCAATAATTGATAATTATAATTTACCTTCATATATTCTTTCAAAGTAGGTATATTCTCATGTTCATCTATAATACTTCCTACATTAGAATGAATAACCCTATCTTGATAGGGATAATGAGAATAATAAAGAATCGTCTTCGTAAATTGCATAGCCGATTTATCCTGCTGAAATCCAACATAAACTTGATCCCCAATAATAGTAATAGGAACTCCATTAGTAGTAATATGATAAGTTTCTTTAATTTGCTCTAACACTTTAGCATTTTCCTCATCATGCACCTCATAATAATAAATAACAACATTACTATACTTTTTCTCTATTTGTTGTAGTGTTTTCATCTCTTCTTGACAATGAACACAAGTATCAGAATGAAAAAAATGAATATGAACTAAATTTTCATTACTAGCCATCACCCAAAGGCAATCACTAAAACAAAAAAGCACCCCCAATAATATCAAACATTTTACTACTTTCCTCTTCATAACCTATACCTTAATATTTAATTTTTCATAAACAATCGCCAAAACTCTTAAAAATTCTTCTATCTCAGCATCTGTTGTTTTAAAAGAAAGACTAATTCGCACACTATTCATAGCAAATTCTCTATTTTTAGTTACTGCATAAACAGCATCTGACATAGTGTCACTAGCAGAACAAGCACTTTTGGTTGAAATGTAAATATCATATTCATCCATGGCATGAATGAAAGTTTCTGGCTTTATATTTTCTAAACTGAAATTGATAGTATAAGGAATAGAATATTTTGTACTATTGATAACAATATTAGAATACTTCTTTAACTCATTTATTATTTTTCTTTGTAGTCTATCCACATATTGATAATGAATATCGATATCATGCATTACCAGATCAAGAGCTTTCATACTAGATACAATCAAAGGAAGAGCTGGCGTTCCACTACGATAACTAGTACTACTCTTTCCTCCATGAATCAAATTATCGATAATGACACTTCTTCTCTTAATTAAAAGCCCTATTCCCTTCATCCCATATATTTTATGAATTGACACACTAGCAAAATCCATTAACTTAAAATTAATTGGAATCTTTCCTAAAGCCTGTGTACAATCAACATGAAAAAAACATTTTGGATATTCCTTTAATAATTCACTGATTTCCTCTATTGGCTGTCTAATTCCAAGCTCACTATCTACAGCACAAACACTAACTAAAATAGTATTATTGGTAAGTAATTTTTTTAAGTGTTCTAAATCTACTCTACCATCATCTGTTATTTTCACATAATCTACTGTAAATCCTTGACTAGTTAAATAATTTATTGTAGATAGAATAGAAGAATGTTCTAAATATGTAGTAATAATATGCTTTCCTCTATTTTGATATTTAGAACATACTCCTTTAATCACTTGATTATTAGATTCACTAGCCCCACTAGTATAAATAATATCTTCATCACTTAATCCTAATAATTCTCTTATCTTATCTGTACTATAATCTTCTAATTCCTTAGCTTCCATTCCCAACTTATGTAAAGAATTACTATTACCTGGATATTCTAAACATACCTTATTAAAAGTATTTAGTACCCTTTTATCTACCGGAGTTGTCGCAGAATAATCTAAATATATCATATTCTACCAAGCCCCATCTTTTTCATAACTTCCTCATATTTCTTACGAGCAATCTCTATCGTAACATCACGACCCTTATCCAAAATATCATCAATTTCACCACTATTCATAATTTTATCATAATTAGCCTGAATTTCAGTTAATTTTTCTACTACAACATCAGCAACTTCTTTCTTAAAATTACCATAATTATAATCTTTAAAATATTCACAAGCCTCTTCCACGCTAATATTCTTTAAACTAGCATATATCGTAAGCAAATTAGAAATACCCGGCTTATTATCTAGATTATAACATACTCGATTATCACTATCCGTAACAGCACTCATAATCTTCTTCCTAATAGTTTTCTCATCATCAAGCAAATATATAATACCCTTTGGATTATCACTAGATTTACTCATCTTCTTGGTTGGTTCTTGCAAATCCATAATTCTAGCCCCTGTCTTAGATATTAATGGTTCCGGAATCTTAAATGTATCACCATACTTATGATTAAATCTCTTCGCAATATCACGACATAGCTCTACATGTTGTTTCTGATCACTTCCAACTGGTACATAATCAGCATCATATAATAAAATATCACTAGCCATTAAAATAGGATAAGTAAATAAACCAACAGGTATATTTTTAAACTTACTAGACTTATCCTTATATTGAGTCATTCTAGAAGCTTCACCCATATAAGTATTACACTCAAGTATCCATGACAAATTAGTATGATATAAATTTTCAGACTGAATATAAATAGTATTTTTCTCTGGCTCAACACCACACGCCAAATACAAAGCAACGTTCCTAATAATTCTCTCATGCAATAAATCTCTATCTTGTGGCACCGTTATTGCATGTAAATCAGGAACAAAAATAAAAGATTCATATTCATTTTGAAGCTTAACAGTTTGACTAATACCTCCAATTAAACTTCCCAAAGTTAATTCACCACTTGGTTGTAATCCAGTTAATATTCTTTTCATAAATATCACTTCTTTCTCATTGATAACATTATAACAATAAAAAGAAAAAAAGAAAAGTATTATATGGCAATCGCTTAAAAATTTTTTTGAAAATGGTGTATAATTAAAACATAAGAATAGAAGGTGTTTTAATTATGAACTTATTCGA
>CACXEZ010000131.1 GCA_902766815.1 uncultured Erysipelotrichaceae bacterium
ATGTTTGACTGTGTTCTATCGACTAGAATAGCTAGACATGGAAATGCTTTTACTAGAGATGGAAAAATCAATATTAAAAATGCTAAATATAAAGAAGATTTTACACCAATTGAAGAGCATTGTGATTGTTATACTTGTAAAAATTTTACAAAAGCCTATGTTAGACATTTAATTGTTTCAAATGAATCATTAGGAGGAAGACTTTTATCTATTCATAATATTCGTTTCTTAATTCGTTTAGTAGAAGAAATCAGAACCTCTATTCAAAATGATAATTTTAGTGAATATAAAGAAGAGTTTATAAAAAGATATCAAAATAAATGATATCTTTTTGTGTGTTCAATAAAAGGAGTTATTTTTTCAGGATACTTTAAAGAAAGCATTTCGTAGGCAATTTCTTTATTTTCTTTTGTATTTAAAATATTAGGAAGAGTATAATTTCTTAAGTAATTAAGAGTATAAGGCTCAAATATTTTTTCTAAGTAAGCGATTGTAAGTAAATTAAACATATAGTTATCTAGATAAGAATCTCCTTCTAATTCTTGTAAATAAATTTTTTCTAAATAATTTGTTTGGTCAAAATAATAATTTTCTACTTTATAATTATCATAATCGCAAAAATAAACTGCTCCATTTTTAATTAAAATATTATTGGTACTAATATCACCAAAAACAATATTATGCTGATGTAAAATATTTAATTTTAGCAAAATTTGTTTTAAAATTTGTAATTTTTCTTTAGCGTTTCCTTGAAATACATCTAAAGGAGTCGCACCTATTATATTTTTGGTAGCATATCCTTTGATTTGATTATTTATTTCAATTAAAAATAGAGGAGTTATATCTTCGATAGCTAGAGAATAAAGAATTTCTAATTTTCTAATTTTATTTTTTAATATAGTGTTATTATTCGTTTTAAAAATTTTATAGAGAATTTCGTCTTGTTGATAAATTTTACTTTCTGATCCACTGTAAGTTGGATTTGTTTGATAAATTGTATCTTTTACTTGAATGATATCCATAATTTCACCGGTTTTATTATATCATAGTTTGACAAAATAAGTAACAATTGTTAATATATCCTTAAGGGATGGTAATATGTTAAAATTAGGAGATTTATTTGTATTACAGCTATTATATAACCATTTTGAGGAATTTGACGAAAGTCAATTTTCTATGTCTTTTCAAAAATATTTTGGTTGCGCTAAAAATAAGGAAGATATTAAGGAAATGTTAATAAAATATTTATTTGATATAAAGTTTACGAAAGATGAATTAAGGCAATTAATTGCTATTAAGAAAAGTAGAATGGATTTAGAAGATTTAGAAAAAAATGAATTAGAATGGAATCAATATAGTATTTCAGAATATAACAATAAAAAAGCTAGGTATTAGCTTTTTTTGATATTCCAATCATTCCTCCTAAAATAGAACAAATGATTAAAATAATATAGTATAAAAGTACTTTAAAAGATATCTCTTTAATAAAAATGATATTTATTATGAAGTAGATAAAAATATTGATAGCTCCTACTTTTAATCCTTCTAACCATCCTTTTGCTTTGCTATTTTTTCCGATTAAAAAACCTCCAGTAAATAAGGTAATAATCATGATTAAAATTTCTAAAATGGATAGAAAACTACCAGAAATTAAATTAAAATAATTTAAAGTGGTAATAAAAAAGGTAGCAATAAAAAGGATTAACGCCATAATACCAATTGTTGTTCCTAGTTTTTTTAAGTAATTCATAAAAAATCCTCCTACTTAAAAATATGTTTTGTATAAAAAAGTATTCTAGGAACCATTATAAAATAGGTGATAATATGTATATAATTTTAATTATTAAGACAATTATTTTGTACTTTGTCATTACTTTAGCTTATCGGATCATGGGCAAGAAAGAAGTAGGAGAGCTTAGTATTATTGATTTAATGGTTACCTTTTTAATTGCAGAAATGGCTGCAATTTGTATAGAAGAAACAAAAGAGTCAGTTTTTGTTTCAATTGTACCTATTATTACATTGGTGATTATTCAAATTAGTTTAAGTTATATTTGTATGAAGTCAAATAAGATTAGAAATTTTATTGATGGTAAACCAACAGTAATTATAAAAAATGGAAAAGTTGTTTTTAGTAAGATGACAAAATTACGTTATACTTTAGATGATTTATTGAGTCAGTTACGAGAGCAAGGAATTAAAAATATTCAAGAAGTAGATTATGCTGTTTTAGAAAATAGTGGAGAACTATCCGTTTTTCAAAATACAAAAGATTATCCAATTCCTATTATTTTAGATGGTGTTATTGATTATGATATTTTAAAAGAAATTGGAAAAAATGAATATTGGATTCAGACGTTACTTTCTAAAAATAATGTGAAATTAGAAGAGGTATTTTATGCTTTCTATACTCGTCAAAAAACTTACATG
>CACXEZ010000132.1 GCA_902766815.1 uncultured Erysipelotrichaceae bacterium
CAAGCAAAAGATGATGCTGCAACATTAGCAACAAAAGTTGGAAAAGATAAATTCTATACAATATTCGCATATGGTGAAAATTATGGTGCAACTTACATGAGAAATTTAACAACTG
The DNA here is from genome assembly GCA_902766815.1 of uncultured Erysipelotrichaceae bacterium. Next base: position 116 of record CACXEZ010000132.1, read on the forward strand.
CTGCTGGAGCACCATCAACAAATAATTATTCAGCATCAAACACAGTAGCCTTACAACAAGCATTCGCTGAAATATTAGAAAAAATTGAAATGGCTGGAATTGCCAGTGTAGAAATAGAAGATGGAACTACAGAAGCCGTTAAAATCGAAACAACAGATGATAACGGTATGCTAGTAGTAGATAGTAGTTCATTTGCCTACTCTGTAACTTTACCAATTGTAGATGGAAAAGTTAAAATAAGAGGACAAGAAGCTACCTTGTCAGGAAACACTTTAACTTGGGGAGATATATCAGTTACTGGTACTGTTGAAGAAAATAAATTTATCTATGACTGGACAGATAAAAACGATTTAACAGGTATTGCCCCACCACCAGCTAAAGACCAAAACGGTAAAGTAGTTTGGGATTTAAAAGATGCTGGAGTATTAATTAATGAAGCAACTTATAGAGTTACATTTGATGCATGGCCAAGTCAAGAAACATATGACTTAATTGCTGATTTAAAAAATGGCACTAAGAATTATTCTAACTTACCACAAAATGTAAAAGATTATTTAGGTGAAGACTATAAATTAAAAACAAATACAACAGCTACTTTATCATATAATGATACAAGAAATACTGATGGAACACAAACAAGTGAATATATAAACCCAAATCCAGTTGCAACTAATTCATCAACTATTTCTATCAAAAAGGAATGGGAAAATGGTCTTGATAGTAGAAAAGATAGACCAGTTACTGTTTCTCTAAATAGAGATGGATCAAACTTTATAACAATTAATTTAGATGGTGAAAAAGATGATGAATGGGAAAGTGCACCATGGGAAGCAACTAATATTACTATTGCTACTGGTTTAGCAAGATTATCAGATGACGGAAAATTACAAATTTTAGACAATGGACATGATTATAGATTTTCAGAATTAGGTTCTGAAGCATATAACTGGGAACTAGAAACTGAAACAGTTCACCCAATGTTAATAAATGGAGAATTAAAGAAACTAATTCTTGTAGAAGACTCAAGTGAGATTCAAGCTAAAATGGGTGATAAAGACTATTATGATGGATATTATAAATTAGCAAACGGTAAAATTTATAAAGATGCTGGAACTAGTCCATCTATAAAAGCAAAAAATCATCGTAGAAGTAACCTTAATATTAAAAAAGTTGTAAATGGAGAAAATGCTAATCCAAATGACACATTTGAATTTACAATCAATGTAACTCAAAAAGATGAAAAAGGACAAGCACTTCCAAGTACAGATACAGAAAATTATAATGATTATCTATGGTTCTCTGTATATGGTAAAGATGGAAATACAAGATTAACTCCAACACCAAATAATTGGACAGAATATCAAGATCCAAAAACAGGTGAATATTATTACCATGCACCTAATGGAACAGATTTAGTAGTTAAATTAAAAGATGGAGACAACTTGCGTTTCACAAACTTAGTATCTAATACAGACTTTAGTGTAGTTGAAGGAAATACAACTAATTATTCATTAGAAAGTATTACAACTCCAGAAGGATTTACTGGAAAAAAAGACAGTAAAACTATTACTGAAAGTTCTAAGACTATCACAGGTCATATAGGAGAAAATAATACTTCTTATCAAATTGAATATAAGAACAAAAATGATGTTCCTGAGACTGTAAATGTTCCAGTAGAAAAAATTTGGGACGATATTGAAGATGGAGTAAGACCAGAAAGTGTAGAAGTACAATTACTAGCAGGTGGAGAAGCATACGGAGACCCTGTAGTAATTAAAGTAGACGAAAACGGTAAATGGAAATATACATTTAAAGGTCTACCTAAATACGTAAATGGTGAAGAAGTATCTTACACAGTAAAAGAAAATACGGATAAAGATAACATTAAAAATCACTATGATACTGCAATTACTGGAAGTATGACTGAAGGATATACAATCACAAATAAAAGAAAAGATACTGATAAAACAGTAAATGTAAAAGTAGAAAAAATATGGGACGATATTGAAGATGGTGTACAACCAAAATCAGTAAC
>CACXEZ010000133.1 GCA_902766815.1 uncultured Erysipelotrichaceae bacterium
ATCAATAATTCCATATTCTAAGGCCTCATCGGAGTCCATAAAGTAATCTCTTTCAGTATCTTTTTCTATTTTCTTTATATTTCTTCCTGTATTAGATGCAAGTATCTTATTTAATTTCTTCTTTAATTTTAATATTCTTTCAGCCGCAATCTTTATTTCAGTAGCTTGACCTTGAGCACCTCCTAAAGGCTGGTGAATCATCACTTCAGCGTTCTCCAAGCAATATCTTTTCCCTTTTTCTCCACTAGATAATAAGAACGCCGCCATAGAAGCCGCCATACCAACACAAATAGTTGACACTTTACTATTAATAAAATTCATTGTATCATAAATTGCCATTCCCGCCGTAATACTACCACCTGGAGAATTAATATAAATACTAATATCATCATGATTAATCCCATCTAAATATAAAAGCTGTGCCACAATACTATTAGACATAGTATCATCAATCTCTCCACTAAGTATAATAATTCTATCTTTTAAAAGCCTAGAGTATATATCATAAGCCCTTTCCCCATAATTAGATTTCTCAATAACTGTTGGAATTAAATTCATTTATATCACCTATAATTATTTTAGTCTAATCCAAGTACAAATATACAAAAAATTTTTTGACAAAATTAGCATATTTATTGTATAATAAAAATAGACTAAAGATAAAGGGAACTGGTGATACTATGGATAATATTATAATAACATTTGATAACGGAGAAAAAAGAGAGTACAAAAAAGGAATAAAACTTAAAGAAATCATTGAAGACATAAGAAAAAATTATAAATTTGACATCATCAGTGCTAAATTTAAAAATCAAATTATAGGCTATGATGATGCTATTATGAAAAGTGGTACCCTAGAATTATTTGATATTACCACTCCACAAGGAAATAAAATTTATGAAAGAGGACTAATCTTTTTATTTGAAACTTGTACTTTAAGGGTACTAGGAAAAGATACCAAAATAATTATAAGACACCCAATAGACAAAGGAATCTATTGCGAAATAGATAAGAGAATTACAGAATCAGATGTACAAAAAATCAAAGAATTGATGAAATCAAAAGTAGCAGCAGCACTTCCTTTTGAACAATTAGAAACATCTAGAATGGAAGCAATGAACTACTTTAAAAGATTAAAAAGAGAAGACAAAGTAAAAACCTTATCTTATACAATTAATAATTTTGTAAAATTATATAAATTCGATGGCGTATATAACTATATTATAGGAGATTTACCAAATGATGCAGGACTATTAAAACAATTTGACTTAACCCTTTTAGAAGGGAAAGGTATTGTACTGAGATTCCCCTTTACACATACCAACGGTAGAGTATTAAAATATACGAACCATGAAATGTACGTAAATAGTTTAGAAGAATACTCAAAATGGGGAGAATTATTAAAAATAGGGAATATTGGTGAATTAAATGAAGCAATTATTAAAAGAGGAGCAGGAGAAGTAATCAATTTAGCAGAAATTCTACAAGATTATAAACTTCTATCCATCGCAGAAGAAATAGCTTCTCACAAGGATAAATTAAAAGTAATATTATTATCAGGACCTTCTTCTTCAGGGAAAACCACAACCGCAAAAAAATTGTCCTTATACTTAAAAACATTAGGTGTAAGACCACATCATATTTCATTAGATGATTATTTCCTAGATAGAGATAAAACTCCATTAGATGAAAATGGAAAACCAGATTATGAAAGTATTAGATCAATAGATATCAAACTGTTCAACAATCAAATGGAAAAATTATTAAAAGGAGTATCTGTAGTAACTCCAACCTATAACTTTTTAACCGGAAAAAAAGAGTTTACTAATTCATTAAAACTAGAAGAAAATGATATTCTAATTGTCGAAGGATTACATGCTTTAAATGAAGACATCAGTGCCGATATTCCTAATAAAAACAAATACAAGATTTATATTAGTCCATTAATTTATTTAAATATAGATGATGATAATCGTATTAGTTTAACAGATATAAGATTATTAAGAAGAATGATAAGGGACTATCGAACTAGAGGTCATAGTCCATCGAAAACTCTTAGCTCATGGCAAGACGTACGAAAAGGAGAAGAACAATATGTATTTCCTTATCAAGATGATGCTAATGTTATTTTTAACACATTCCTAGTCTATGAATTAGGAGTATTAAAAACTTATGTAGAACCACTATTATATTCCGTATCACCTGAAGACCCAGAGTATCATACAGCGATACGCTTACTAGAAATATTAAAATTAGTTCTACCAATTCCAAGTAATGATGTTCCTAAACTATCTATTTTAAGAGAATTTATAGGAGGAGGCTATTTTGAATAGTGTTCCTCTTTTCAATTAATAAAAACTATGATAAAATAGTAAAACACGAAGGAGCATTAACATGAAACGAGAAAAATATACATTAAATGACTTAAAAATGATATTCGAAACTATCAAAAAAGAAGAAGAAGATAGTAATAATATAACAATTAAGGGGAATATCTTTACAAAAGTAGAATATTACAAATCAGACATACTAAAAAAGAAATTGAAATTAGCCCATCCCTTAACCTCATTAAAATATTTAACAGCGCCACTTCATTTAGGAGGTTGGTATGACTCAAATGAAAAAGAATTAGTAATATTAATCAACAGAATGTATGAATATATGGATACTATCCCTTCTGATAGTTTTGCCCAAATATTGATGATGATTTATCATGAGATAAGACACAGATATCAAGAACAAAAAGATAAAGATTTTAAAATATATTCTAATTTTTTAATAGCCATGGAGAAAGTAATAGTAAAAAACGATTATACCTATTATAAAATAAATCACGACTATTTTTTATTAGAAATAGATGCAGATCAAAATGCAGTTCAAAAAACAACAAAGTATATAAAAGAAAATACTAACTTATATGATGAAAGTAAAGATTATATAAATAATTATCTAGAAAATGTAGAAAGAAGACTAGATGTCTATAATCCACAAGAAATTTTTGAAAGATTTAATAATATTTTGCAAGAAAAAATAAAAAAGAACTCGGAAAAGACTTGTTATTCTCTAGAAGACATTATCATAGAAATATATCCTAATATAGATAGTGTAGAATCTCGTAACATGAAAACAATTTTACCTTATATCTATAACGAAGATGGAACCTTCAAATCTATAAAAGAAATATTAAGTATAAAAAAAGAAATAGACATAAAAATACTATATCTAGTATTAGGTAGTATCCCGTTTATAAAAAGTATAGACTTTAAAACACTAGATAAAACTCAATTACAATACATGGTATATATATTAGAAGATTTATATCAACAAGAATATCGAAGATTAGAAAGAATCAATATGATAAAAGAAGAGGAAATAAGTTTATTAGAGTATAAAATATACAATGAAAAAGGAATTATTAAGAAATTAGATAATATTACTATTCTTATAAACACATTAATAAATGAATTATCAGATAAAATAGATGATGGTAATAGACAAACTTTTTATAACAAAATTCTACCGATACTACTAGATGAAACAATCAAAAATAAAACTAAGAAACAAAAAAAGAAGTCTAAATAAGATTTCCTAAAATGCCATAAGATACAATACTCATAATAACAGCAGCAAGCAATATTCCTAAACAAATACATAAGAAAGATTTCTTTCTATCAAGACCAAGAAGTACAGCAACCAAAGAACCAGTCCAAGCTCCAGTCCCAGGCAAAGGAATACCAACAAACAAAATAAGACCCCAATATCCATATTTATCTATTTGATTTCTCTTTGAGTTGCCTTTTTTTATGAGCCAATTTACTAATCTTTTAGTAACATTCCATTTACTCATGAAAGACAATATTTTCTCCAAAAACAATAAAACAAAAGGAATTGGTAAAATATTGCCAAAAATACAAATAATAACAGCCTTAAGATAGGGAACCTTCAGAAGGGTAGCGGCAACCAGTCCTCCTCGCAATTCCAATATAGGCATAAGAGAAATAATGAAAATAACTACCTCTCTATTAACACCAGCAAATATTCCAATAAAAAAATTAACTAAACTTTCCATATATTCAACTCATTTCTATAATAAAGATTATATATATTTTACAAATATTTGTCAACTAAGAATAAATTAAAGTAATCTTAAAGATTACAATAATAACACCATCTAATTTTATGTTAAAATAAAAACATAAGAAAGGATGATAACAAATGAAAATAAAAGATGTAATAGGAAGAGAAATATTAGACTCTAGAGGTAATCCTACTGTAGAAGTAGATGTTATTTTAGAAAATGGAGTGCTAGGTAGAGCAGCTGTGCCAAGCGGAGCATCAACCGGTGAAAGAGAAGCATTAGAATTACGTGATGGAGGAGAACGATATTTAGGGAAAGGAGTTTTAAAAGCTGTAGCTAACGTAAATGGACCTTTGAGAGATTTAGTGATTGGTTATGATGCTGAAAATCAAAAGGAACTAGATTATGCTATGATTGAAGCTGATGGAACTGAAACAAAATCTAAGTATGGTGCTAATGCTATTCTAGGTATCTCTATGGCAGCCATGAAAGCAAGTGCTAATAACTTAGGACTACCTCTTTATAAATATATTGGTACTGGCAACGAACTTCCTAGACCAATGATGAATATCATTAATGGAGGAGCTCATGCTGATAACAAATTAGATTTTCAAGAATTTATGATAATTCCTAATCGTGATACAATCAAAGAAAGAGTAAGAGTAGGAGCAGAAGTATTTCACAATCTAAAGAAAGTATTAAATGAAAAAGGCCTTGCTACAGGAGTAGGAGATGAAGGCGGATTTGCTCCTAATTTAGAAAGTAATACAGAAGGTTTTGAACTAATCGTAGAAGCAATTCAAAGAGCGGGATACATACCAGGTAAAGATGTATCCATTGGAATAGATGTAGCAGCAAGTGAATTCTACAACGAAGGAATGTATGAACTAGCAGGAGAAGGAAGAAGTCTAACAACAGATGAACTAATTAATTTCTATGAAGAATTAGTAGAAAAATACCCAATCATATCTATAGAGGATCCAGTAGATGAAAATGACTGGGAAGGATTTACAAAAATTACAGAACGTCTTGGAGATAAAGTTCAGCTAGTAGGAGATGATTTATTTGTAACAAATAAAAAATGTCTTCAAATGGGAATTGATAAACATGCAGGAAATGCCATTCTATTAAAAGTAAATCAGATTGGTACCATAACTGAAACCTTAGAAACCATAGAATTAGCACGTGCCAATGGTTATAAAACAATCATTTCCCACAGAAGCGGTGAAACAGAAGATACCACTATTGCTGATCTAGCCGTAGGCCTTAACTTAGGACAAATCAAAACCGGATCTATGTCCAGAACAGATAGAATTTGTAAATATAATCAGCTAATTAGAATAGAAGAAGAAATAGAAAGGAACTAAGTTTACTTGCAACTAGTAAACTTTTTCTTATAAAGAAGTATTATGAAAAAAGTTTATATTGTCCTAACACATACAGGAACCATTTTATCAAAAGCCATTAGAATAATAAAGAAACACGAATACACCCACGTATCTATCTCTTTAGATGAGTGTCTAGAACAAATGTATTCCTTTGGACGTATTCGCCCTTATATAGCCTTCATAGGAGGATTTGTACATGAATCCCCACAACATGGAACTTTCAAAAGATTCCCCAAAACAAAAACAAAGATATTTTATATTGAAGTAACAGATAAACAATATGAAAAAATAAAAAAATTAATCAAACATTTCACAAGAAAAAAGAGATATTACAGATTCAACACTCTAGGTTTACTTAGTGCTGCTATAAATAAAAAAATAACTAAAGAAAACAAGTTTTATTGTGCTGAATTCATAAAATATATACTAGAAAAATCCAAAATAAAAAATAACTTACCAGAAATAGTAACTCCAGAAGATTTCTTACATCTAGAAAACATTAGTCCCATCTATATAGGAACATTAAAAGAGTACCCAAACTAGAAAGTAGAGATAATTATGAAAGACTATACAGACATTATCGTAACATGGTATCAAGAAAATAAAAGAAACTTACCATGGAGGCAAGATCAAAATCCTTATCATGTATGGATATCAGAAATCATGCTACAGCAGACCAGAATAGAAGCTGTCATTGATTACTATAATCGTTTCCTACAAGAAGTACCAACCATAAAAGATTTAGCTAATGTTAGTGATGAAAAGTTACTAAAACTATGGGAAGGACTAGGATATTACAATAGAGCCAGAAATCTAAAAAAGGCAGCCATTATCATAACAAAATTAGGTTACTTTCCTTATACTTATGAAGAACTAATCAAATTACCAGGAATAGGAGAATATACAGCAAGTGCTATATCCTCTATATGCTATAATGAAAGAGAAGTAACCATCGACGGAAACGTCCTAAGAGTGTATGCCAGATTTTACAATGATAAAAGAAATATATTAGAAGAAAAGGTAAAAAAAGATATCCACAACAACCTGTTGAAAATTATTCCAAAATCCTCTGGAGACTTTAATCAAGGACTAATGGAAATAGGAGAAACAATTTGTCTACCTAATGGTACCCCTAAATGTGAATCTTGCCCCCTATACAAAGATTGTAAAGCCAGACTAAATAATACCTATCAATCAATACCAGTAAGAGAGAAAAATACCACCAAAAAGAATGAATACTATACAGTACTTCTTTTAAAATATAAGGATAAAGTTGTCATAAAGAAACGCGAGCAAGAAACTTTACTCAATAATTTATATACTTTTCCAGACCTAGAAGGAACCTTATCAGAAAATGATTTAATAGTTTATTTGCAAAATATGAGTATACCTTACCAAAGTATAAAACAAGGACCCGACAATATACATATCTTTACCCACAAAAAGTGGAACATGATATCTTACATCATTACCTTAAATAAGAGAATATCTGACTATAACTTTGTCTCCTTAAATGAAATAATATCAAATTATGCTATACCAACAGCTCATAAAAAGTTTCTAAATTATCTATTAAAAGATTAATATTTGAAACTTTAATGTTAATAGTTTAAAATTAATCGAAAAAGAATTTAATGAAAAAAACATTAGAACAGTATGAAATACTGATGAGGAGAAATTCTATATCAATGTAGTTGATATAGAAGGAATGTTTAGATTAATTGAATCCATTCCATCTAAAAAAGCAGAGCCTATTAAATTATGGATAGTACAATTAGAAACGCTGTGTTCAAGAATTTGACTGATTAATTATATTCTGCATATGCAACCATTGGATCGATTGGCATATCAATTTTACATGATTTTCTTCTAAAATAATCGTCTTATAATTTATTATTTTTAAATCATCTATCTCAAATTTTTTAAGCATTGTGAATA
>CACXEZ010000134.1 GCA_902766815.1 uncultured Erysipelotrichaceae bacterium
ACTCAAAATTGTAGTTTTATTATAAAAAACTCCCACTAGTTCGTGATGAACATAGTCAATCTAGTTCCCACTCATTCGTGAAGAACCCTTGTTCTTTTAAGTATTATAATATTTCATTCCATATATTGTTAATATTTTTAATTACACGTAATAACTCATCAATTTCCTCTTTAGTATTATAAATACCAAAACTTACTCTACAAGTATTATCTACTTTAAATATTTTATTAAGTATCTTAGAACAATGATTACCACTTCTTACACATATATTATATTTATCTAGATATACTGAAACATCTTGACTAAAGATATCTTTTACATTAAAAGCTACAATACTTCCTACAATATTTTCGTTGTATAAAATGATATTATCTATTTTTTTTAGTTCAGATACTAAATACTCTTTTAATTCATGCTCATGTTTAATGATTTTATTTATACCAAGGTTAGATAGGTAATCTAAGGCAGCTCCCATGCCGATTACTCCAGCTATATTTTGGGTACCTGCTTCAAATCTTACTGGTACTTCTCTTAATTCCATATATCCATCTGATAGATACATGGCATTCATACCTCCACCATAGTTCATTGGTAACATATCATTTAGTAAATCGAATTTTCCATAAAGAAAACCTACTCCCGTTGGACCATAAAATTTGTGAGCACTAGCTGCAAAAAAGTCAATATCATCTAGGACAACATCTGTTTTAATATGACTTAAACTTTGGGCACCATCTCCTACTACTAGAATGTTATGTTGATGGGCAAATTCACAGATATCTCTCATTGGTCTAATATCTCCTACTACATTTGTTACGTATGCTAAAGAAATGACTTTTGTTTTATTTGTTACTGTTTTTTTCACATTTTCCATAGTTACTTCTTTATTTTCATCTAATTCAATATATTTAATTATAATTCCTATTTCGTTTTTTAAGATGAACCATGGAAGGACGTTGGATGCATGTTCGCTTTCGGTTAGTAGTACTTCATCTCCTTCATGTAAATGTTGTTTGAAATAACCAAATACTACTCTATTTAATCCATCGGTTGCTCCACTTGTGAAAATAATTTCGCTGCTGTCTTTTGCATGAATAAAATCTTTTATTTTTTTTCTGACTCCTTCGTACATGGAATCTACTTTCTGACTTGTCTTATAATCTCCTCTATGAGCATTTGCACAATATTTGCTATAATACTCTACCACGTTATCTATTACCACCTTTGGTTTTAAAGTAGTAGCTCCATTGTCAAAATAAATTAAATTACTATTTAACATTTCGAAATCTTCTCGATTCACGTTATCACCTCCTTAGATTTAAAATACTATTCATCATATATTCTCTTTTTTCTAGATCTACTTTTATATTTGAGAAGAGAAATCCTTTTATTAATAGAAGAATTGCTTCTTCTCTGGAAATACCTCTACTCATCAAGTAAAATACTTCTTCTTCATCAAAACTACCTATAATTGACCCATGTCTTGCTTCAACACTATCTTCTTCAATAAACATATTAGGAATAATTTTAGCTTGCACATCTCCTAATGTTAAAATTCTACTATTTTGATCCATAATACAGTCTGTATTTCCTTTTTCTAGCATGCTATCAATTTGGATATTTATCGTACTACCATCTAATCCTATACATTTATTTTTAATTTCACTTTGTACATATTTTTTATTATGATTAACTATTATATGATATTCAGTACTATCACGACTGATACTAGAAAAGCCTTGATAATATTTAGAATATTCTCCATTTAAATCAATTTTCGTTAATTCATTTACTTCTAAGTTATCATAAAATTGAAATAAGGTAAGGATACTTTTTGTTCCTATAGTGTAATGGTTATTAACTTTTAGTTTGTTATTTTTACTAAAGATAAATAGTTTGATTGTTTTTTCATCTGGAATGTTAATTTCTAAATGGATATTACTACTATCTATATATTCTATTACATAATCACCATTTTCTTTAAAAATGATTTGATTATCTGTTATTTTTATTTGGTTATCTTCCTTTACTTCTAATTTATTTTCTTTTATGATAATTTTGCTATTCATTTTGATCAACACTCACATGCTTTTGGTAACCATTTTTTTCGATATCAGATACTAGATGATAATCCCCTGTTTTGACAATATGTTTGTTGCTAATAATGTGTACGTAATCTGGTTTTAAATATTCTAGAATCATGGAATAGTGAGTAATGATTAACATAGAAGTATCAGGATTTTCTTTCATGTATTGCTTTAAATTTTCACAAACAATCCTTAAACTATCTACATCTAAACCGCTGTCTAATTCATCTAATATTATAAAGCTTGGATTTAATAGTTTGATTTGTAATACTTCATTTTTTTTCTTTTCACCACCACTGAAGCCAACGTTTAAACTTCTATGGATCAGATCTTTATTCATATTTAGGTCTAACGATGCCTTTTCACAGTCTTTAATAAATTGATATAAACCAACTTTCTTTTCATTTTTTTGGCTGATAGCCGTTCTTAAGAAATCCTGGTTACTTACACCGTCTATTTCCATCGGAGATTGCATTGCTAAGAAGATTCCTTTTCTACTTCTTTCATCTGGTAATAGTTTTAAAATACTTGTTCCATCCAATAAGATATCACCTTCTATGACATGATATCTTGGATCTCCCATAATTACTCTAGATAGTGTACTTTTCCCTACTCCGTTTGGTCCCATGACAGCATGAATTGTACCACTTTCAATATTTAAATTAAAATTATTCAAAATAATTTTCTTCTCTATTTCTACACTTAAGTTTTTAATTTCTAGTTTCATTGCTCCTCCTTAATCTGATTATTATTATAACACCTACTACGATAAAAGTTAAGAAAAAAATCCCGCAAATGTTTAAATTATTTTGAGATATTTTCAAAAACTATTGACACAATAAATTAACTAAGTGTAATAAATTTATATAATACCCATATATTTTAAGTGAGGTGAAGTATGGATAAATTAAAAAAAACTAAAGTTATAGCCACCATAGGGATATTTTTACTATCTTTTTTATCTCATTTTATGTATGATTTATTTCCTAATACATTTGTTTCTTTTTTCTTTCCAGTCAATGAAAGTATTTTTGAACATATGAAAATTATTTATACCTCTACTCTTCTTTATGGTATCATTGATTACTTTATATTAAAAAAAGAGAAAATAGTATTTGCTAATTTTCCACTTCAATTATTTTTGACTAGTTTTTTAGGTATTGTACTTTATTTGATTATTTATCTACCAATCTATTACTTTATTGGAGAGTTCTTACCTCTATCTATTTTTCTACTTTTTGTAGTTTATTCAAGAATGCAGATTATGTCTTATTATATTTTGAAATTACCAAATTATCCTGTTCTTAATAAAATATCAATTGTTCTTATTATCGTAGTTTATATTAATTTCATTATTTTAACTTATCATCCACCTCATCATATGTTATTTTATGATACAAGAACAATGAGTTATGGAATTTATCATCATACTAAAGGGTAGATTTTTTTCTTCTTAATGATTATTTTCTACTAGTTTTACAACATTTGTTGCCACTTCTAAAGCTTGTTCATATTGCCCTTTATAAAATAGGTTTGTTGCTTTTTCTAAGCCTTGTTCTACTTCTGGATAAGTGCTACGATATCTATTTCCATAAAGGATCATATTTTCGCTCATCATCGATACTTTAATCATATCGTTGGTTTTGTTATAGATTTTAAATACCAAATCTCTTGCTGTATCTACTCTAATATTTAATATTTTAATTACAATTGGCTTTTTATCTAACTCTTTTACAATCTCACGAATTGCATCTTGAGCTTCTTTTAATTCTACATAGTAACTACTAGGAATTACTGGTAATTTGTAGTCTTTTAATTTTAGTTTTGCTTTCTTTAATAGGTCTTGAATTGTTGTTAATTGTTCTTTTGCTCTATATTCATCATCTTGCATACTAGTAATCGATCTTAATTGATAATCTAAATCATCTTGTAATCTGGATAGTTTAATACCTAGCCCATCTAATTCATCATATAGCTGTGAATAGGCAAATGTTTTGGTCTTTCCATGTTCTAGTAGTAATTTAAATGATTCATTAATATCTTCAAGATTGCGATTTAATGTACTGAAACGATTGATTTCTTCTTCTGTTAAATCATAAGTTACTTTGATATCATCTATTTGAATATAAATATCATAAACGACCTTATTTACTTTTTCTAATTTATATCTAAATTTTTTGCATCCTTCTTTAAACGAATCTTTGCATTCTTTTTCTTTATCAAAATCTTTAAATAAAGTACTAAAATAATCTAGAATTGTTTTTAGTTCAATATTAGAATCATCCATTTCTAATGCTCTGATATTTTTCATGATGCCATCTATCTTTTTTTCTATCTCTTCTATGTTATATTCTACATTTAAGTAATCCATAGGATAACCGTCACGAATCATTCTAGCATACATTGTTTTTGCTTCTTCGATTTTCCCAGGAACCAATACTGTTGCCATTAGGAGGATAGATGAGATATTATCTAGAATTTTCTTTAATTTATCTAAATCTTCTTCTAATATAACGACAATTTTCTCTACTTCTACATAGTCATTTTGATCCATAGCATTTTCGAATGCTAGGAATTTTTCATCTATTTTTTCGAATTCTTTGCTAATAATATCTTTTAATTCACCATATTCTTTTTCATTTCTGGTGAATTTGCTGTATAGTTCTCGATATTCTACTTTTAACTTTGTAATTAATGATCTATTTCTTTCTTCTGAATTGGTGATAATTTGAATTTCTTCGATTAGTTTTTTGCTTTTTCTTCTTAGTTTTTCAATTTCTAATTCAATTCCTGTCATTTTCTTAATGGCATTCTTGTAATCTCTTTTATCAATTAGGAAATCAACTTCGCTGATTTCATCTGTTATCTTAGGTAACATATCTTCTTTGATATAATTAAAAGTTTCATCCCAGTCTTCTAATTTTTGTTTTAAGTTATCTGTTTTTACTAGACTTCTTACCTTTGTAATTTCTGATAAAATTTTTACATTGATTAGTTGATTTTTTTCAATATCTAATTCATTTACTTTATTTTTATATTTTTTACTAGTTTCTTTTCTGGTAACGACAAAGGTGATTAATCCAAAAATGGCTGCTATTAGAAATGTTGTTACCACTACAAAAAATATATTATCCATAAAATTCACCACCTTACAGGTCTTACTATTATTTTACCATACTTTTTATTATTTTTATAAAATATTTTATTGTTTGACATAAAAAAGATAGCAATTTTACTGATTACTTCTTGCTATCTGCTTTTTTTCTAAGCTCAGTATTTAAAATTTCTTTACGCAAGCGAATATTCTCTGGTGTAACTTCTACTAATTCGTCCATATTAATATATTCTAAAGCATATTCTAAACTAATTGGTCTAGGTCTTTTTAAGACAACGGTATGATCTGAGCCAGCTGCTCTGGTGTTGGTAAGTTGTTTTCCTTTTACAACATTGACTGCTAGATCATTTTCACGATTACATTCTCCTACAATCATTCCTTCGTAGACATCTGTCCCCGGTTCAATAAACATAACTCCTCTATCTTCTAGATTCCCAATGCTGTATGCTGTTGATTTACCATTTTCCATAGATACTAATACACCAAGTTTTCTTTCTCCTACAGTTGTTCCATTAGCTGGTGCGTATTCTTTAAAGGTATGATTGATGATTCCATATCCCTTTGTCATGGTCATGAAATCAGTCATAAAACCAATTAAACCACGTGATGGAATTGTGTAATTTAAGCGAACTAAATTGTTAATATTTGTCATATTTTCCATGGTTGCTCCACGATTACCTAATGCTTCAATGACATTTCCAACAGACTCTTCTGGTACTTCTATTTGCACATCTTCATATGGTTCACATTTTTCACCATTTATTTCTTTTATTATTACTTCTGGTCTTGATACTTGTAATTCGTATCCTTCTCTTCTCATGTTTTCAATTAGAATTGATAAGTGTAGTTCTCCTCTTCCTGATACTGTCCATGATTCATTTCCTGATTGTTCTACATTTAAACTTACATCTCTTTGTGTTTCTCTAAATAATCTTTCACCTAATTTGCTTGCTGTTATATATTTACCTTCTTGTCCTGCAAATGGGCTATTATTTGTCATAAACGTCATCTTTAATGTTGGTTCATCTATTCTTAATATTGGTAGTGCTTCTTCACATCCTACGTCACATACAGTTTCACCTACTGATATATCTGGCATACCTGCAATAGCAACTATATCTCCAGCACTAGCTTCTTCTATTTCAATTCTTTTAAGGCCTAAGAAACCAAATAGTTTTTGAATTCTAAATTGTTTAATACTCCCATCTAGCCTTACGCAACTAGCCATCATATTTACCTTA
>CACXEZ010000135.1 GCA_902766815.1 uncultured Erysipelotrichaceae bacterium
ATTACTAACACTATCTACAACATCATATTCACTATTCTTACTATATTGCATTCTTCTTAAAACATAACTCCTACTAGCAACACTCTGTGCCTTCAAAGCCTCCATTTCAAAAGTAACAGGCATCTCTCCAGCAACCACACCAACCACATACTCTTCTAACAAAATATTTTGAATTTCACCACTACTCTCTCTTTTCACCCGAACCATAACATTAGATAAATAATTTAATGTAATTTCTTTTAATTGCTCTCCCGTTTTATTTTCCCAAAATAAAACCACAAAAAAAGGAATACTTACAATTACTACGGCATATAAAAATATCTTTTTCATAAACACCTCACCTAACGAAATACTCCCAAAAAATCATTAATAAAATTAACTATCAAATAAGAAAGAGCCATTACCATAAACATATAAAAGACTCTAGCCTGATAATAATTACTTTGTCCTTTCTTAAAAATACCATTAATATTTAAACTATCCATAGAAAATACCACTAACGGAATAATTAAAATATATAAAATAAACTTAACCATTTTTCTCCTGTTCCCTAATCATCTTATTTCTCCTACTATGTCTTTCTTCGGAAGAAAAAGGTGTCATAAGAAATTTATCAACCATACTCTCAGCTAAATCATCATCCGTATCAGCACTAATAGCCATTACATTAGCATCATTATGACTCCTACATAAAACAGCTTCAGTAATATTACTTATCTTAGCACAATAGATTCCTTTCACTTTATTAAGTGCTATACTCATCCCAATTCCAGTACCACAAATAGCAATACCAAATTGAACCCGTTTCTTCTTAATCCCGTTCCCCAGTTGAAATGCATACTCTGGATAATCCACTTGTTCATCAGTATTCGTACCATAGTCAACAACTTCATATCCACTATGTTCCAAATATTCAATTAATACCTTCTTTAAATAAATTCCTCTATGATCACTAGCAATTCCCACCTTCATATTCTTTCATCTCCTATCCTTATAGTATCACCAAATAATATCTTTTTAAACATAATATCACTATCATCAAGATTATAGCACATCTACATCAACAGTTCAATGAAGTTAACAAAAAAAGAAACTAACTAAGCAGTTTCTTTATCAAATCCATATTTTTTATTAAACTTCTCTACTTGTCCCTTCTTACTAGTCAAATTTTGTTTACCAGTATAAAAAGGATGACACTTAGAACATACTTCAACACTAATTTTATCTTTTGTAGACATAGTTTTAAACGTATTTCCACAAGCACAAGTAACAGTAGCTTCTACATATTCTGGATGAATATTCTTCTTCATTGATATCTCTCCCTTCGCCATGACCAAATAAGTCATAGATAATAAATACGTTACCTATTATAACAATAATTATTCCATTTTTCAACTATTTTTAAATACTTTTTTAAGTATTATCCACATTATCCTTAAATTTATGATTCTTAACTAAGAAAACAATAGAAGTAATAATTAAAATAACTCCAATGACATTAATAATAGTAATAGTTTTATCATCAAAAACTTGATAATTTCCATTTTCAAAATTATTAATAGTACTAAGTTCCTCATTTAAATTCTGTTCTTTATCAAAATCTATTGTTGAATCAGAAACAATATCATTAGTTTCTGAATAGTTATCTAAATTAGATTGCTCAGAAATATTCTCACTAACCCCAGTTGAGTTATCTCCTTTACTAGTATTTGAATCAGAGGAACTATAATTAGATGAACTATCTTCTTTAATAATAGTTGAATTAGAAGAAGAAGTTTGGCTATTATTACTACTAGAATCATTTGAATTATGAGTATTATCAGCCCCATTACTAGTCGTATTCTCTTGAATAGTATCATTATCATTAGAAGAACCAGAACCAATAACTAGTTTTTGACCATTTACATATAAATTATATCCACTAAAATCAATATTAGAATAAGTAGTATCCTCATCCGTAAAACTACTAACATAAGAATCAGCTTTTAAAATAATTTTAGAATCACTTGATAGAGTTAAATCAATCATTTCCGCTGTATTATTTTCATTAATAGCCCCCTGATAAGTAGAACCTTCTAGTAAACTAATATCCAGCTTAGATAACTCATCAACAATAATATTACCACTAACACTCTGATTTGACATAGAAAGAACAACATCTCCACCATTAAGTCCAGATTGCCCCCAAGAAGAAACTTCTACCCTCAAAAAATCACCATCTTGATTCTTAATAACATTATTAACAAGTTTAATAACAGCTTTAGTATTAGTAATATAAAAAGTATCCCCTTTATTAGTAACCATAGTATTATTACTAGCTGTAAACGTTATGACATCATCAGAATTTTTAGCCTCAGATTGATATAAAAATATATTTTTATAAGTATCCGACTGACCTTGTAAAGTAGTATCTGTACTTGTTAAAGTACTATCTCTAAAAATTACCTTTCCCTTTCCTTCTACTATAATTCCCTCTGACTGAGAAGAAATAACAGTTGCCTTATCAACTGTAACATCACCAGCAGAATAAATAACAGGAGAATCAACACCACCTGTCTTAACTGTTCCACCATTAACCTTAATAGTACCACCTGAAGAAGTAATTTCAATAGCAGGACTATAATTTCCAAATGTTTCTAAATTAGCATAATTAACAGTTCCTATTCCATTATTAGAAACTACAACACCACTAGAATGAGAAGAATTAGTCTTAACAGTAGTCCCTGTAACAGTAACATTCCCACCATCTGCAAAAATACCATGAGAATAAGTACCATCAGTAACAACAGAACCTAAAAACAATTCAAGAGAAGCCTCTTCTCTAACAACAATAGCCGAATTAGCTCCATCTAATAACTCATTAGCACTATCTCCACTTTTCTCAATAGAAGAATTATTAATTTTAAAATTGCCACTCTCAATTAACACAGCAATAGAATCAGGATTTGTATCAGTAAAAGGTATTCTATTAACAGTATAATCACCATTAAATGTCTGAGAGCCAGAAAAAGAAGAGGTAATAATTTCTCCATTAATAACAAAATAAGCAAAAGTACTACCTAAATTAACAATAATTAATATAAAAATCGTAGTAATTAGTACAACATAAGATAACAATCTCTTTCTTTTTCTATTCATTTCTACATCCACCTATAATAAGTATAACATATATTTCAAAAATACAATCAAAAAAAGTACCATAAAAGATACTTTTAATCAACAATCTTAATATTAGCACCAACACTAGATAATTTTCCCACAATATCTTCATACCCTCTTAAAATATGACCAACATTAGTAATAGTAGTAGTTCCATCAGCAATTAAACCACAAATAACCATGGAAGCACCACCTCTTAAATCAGTAGCTACCACCTCACAACCGGCTAATTTAGTCTTACCATGAATACATGCTATCTCGTTATCAAAAACCTTAATATTAGCACCCATCTTAACCGTATCAGGAACATTCTGAAACCGATTTTCATAAATAGTTTCCTCCACGTGACTAATACCAGAACATTGTGTTAAAAAAGGAACTAACGGTTGTTGCAAATCAGTAGGAAATCCAGGATAAACAACAGTCTGAACATCAATAGCCTTATAATTACCAACTTCATCCACTCTAACATAATTCTTACCAATATCTAATTTAACCCCCGCCTCAATTAACTTAGAAGTTAAACTCTCAATATGTTCAGGTACAAGACCACTAACTTTTAAATGATTTCCCAATAAAGAAGCAATAATAACATAAGTACCAGCCTCAATTCGATCAGGAACTACCCTATGATGAGTAGAATGTAATTTATCTACACCAATAATTTCTAATTTTCTAGTACCAGCTCCAACTATTTTAGCACCCATATCATTTAAAAAATGAATAACATCTATAATTTCAGGCTCCATAGCAGCATTATCAATAATAGTCTTTCCCTTTGCTAAAACAGCTGCAAGTATAATATTAATAGTAGCCCCCACACTAGGAACATCTAAAAATATTTCATCTCCTATTAACTTATCAGCAACAATCGTAAAAGTATCATTCTCTTCTATCACTTTAGCTCCCAACTTCTCAAATCCTTTTAAATGTAAATTAATAGGCCTCTTCCCAATAGAACATCCACCAGGAAAACACATACTCACCTTCTTATATTTTCCAAGCATAGCCCCCATAAAATAATAAGATGCTCGAAGTCTAGAAGCAAGTTCACAAGGTATTTCCTTATTTTCCATTCCTTTACTACAAATTTGAATGCTATGATCCTTCCTCTTAACATCCACATGCAAATATTCCAAAATCTCCTCCAATGCATCAATATCACTAATATTAGGAACATTATCAATAGAAGTCTCCTCATCACATAAAATAGCAGCCGGAATAAGAGCCACCACACTATTTTTAGCCCCACTAACAGAAATTTCACCGCTTAACGATTTGCGCCCTTCAATAACAATACTAGACATACAATTCAACTCCTACCATATTATATAATTAAAACAAAAATTACGTTCCTTATCAAAAACTTCCTCAATATCTTACCAAAAGCCCTATAAAAAGTCAACCAAATCCATCATATTCTCTTAATTTTCAAAAAAATGTGTAAACAAAAAAAACTACACTTGAAAAATATAGTATATTGCCAAAACAATCATCATAACACCACCATAAAAACATGAATACTTACCAAAATTCTGATTCAAACGATTACCTAATTTAAGTCCAAGATAAGTAAACATCCCACTTAAAGTCATAAAAATACTAGCAGCTTCTAAGTAATGATTAGTAATAGCTGATAAGCCAATACCTGTAGTCAAACTATCAATACTTACCGTAAATCCAAATAACAAAAATCCCCAAAAACTAACCAAGATCTTTACTTCCTCTTCTTTTTTTACAGAAAGAATCATCTCTATACCAATAATACTAAAAATAACACCAACAACTAAATTAGCATTAATAATAAAATACTTCATAATAAAACTACCAAACCAAATTCCAAACAATGGCATAATAAAATGAAAAATCCCCACAATAACTGATAAAGTTACTTGCTTTTGAAAAGACAGTCCACAAGTACCATATATAAGAGCCAAAGAAAAAGCATCCATAGACAAACTAATCCCAATTAAAAGACAAGTAAAAAAGATATTCATGATTAATCACCCTATTAAATTCTATTATAAATAAAGCAATCTATTCAAAAATATCTTTTAATTATAGATTAAGAAAATATCTTATTTATCATCTTTTTTACAAAAAATTGATATTCAACATCACTAGTATCATTATCCTGCGCATCTAACAAACACAAAGGAGGAAATAAAACACACCACCAATTATCACCATTACCACTACCAATAGTAACAACTAAAGATTCATACGCTCCAGCTTCATAATGGACTCCTTTATAATCTTTCTCAGGAAAATAATTATCTCCAAAATGAATCAAAAAATTCATATCATAACCGTTATCATCAAAAAGAGTTTGAATACCATCATTCAAATCATCAATATTAGAAGAAATAATATCTCTAGCCTCATCCACACTAGTAACATCAATAAGTTGAGATGAAATATTTTGCTCAATATACTCCTTAACCTTCATCTTCATACTCTGATCATGAATAGAATTAGAATTAGCAATCACCCTTACCCGAATAGCAGCCTCTGGAATTACTATTTCATCCACCTCAGCATTCACATTAATATATACAAATATTGCCACAATAACCGTAATAACAATAAAAATAATCTTCTTCATAAAAAATCACCCTTTCACTGTAATAATGGGTAATTTCTTTCAATTTTATACATTTTTCTTTAAAACTTTTTTCTTATCCCTTTGATAGTTAATATCATAATATCTATCATGATAAGAAGAATTTTCAAAATCAAATGGCTCTATTAAAATATCGCCTGAATAATAATAATCAATACAACTTAAATTAAACAAAACAAGAGAGCTAACTCCAAAACTAGAAAATTTCTGCCATACATCAAATCCACTTCTACCATGAACAAGATTACCTAAATCAACAAAAATTCCATCAAAATATTGGCTAAGCTTTTCATAAGAAAACTTATCCTGATTATAAGGATAGTTTTTCATCAAATAATCTAATTGTTCCTTACTATCCAAAAAAAGTATATTAGCAGCATCCTTCAAAGTAACAATAGAACAAGGTTGTTCCCAAACAGAACCATCCTTATTTTTATAAAACAATATATTAGGATGCATCAACATAAAATCAACCCAATGATTATAATTTTGAATATCCTCATTATATTCAGTAAGCCACAATCCACCTTTAGGCTTCATACTATTAGTAAGAGCAGTATCTTGAACACTACGAAATAACCCTTCTTCAATCTTTTTTGTACCAACAGTTAAATATTTCGTCATAAAAATTCCTCTCTATTAATTATACTCTAATTTCATAATCCTTATCTAATCTTTTCAAAACCCATTCTGTAATGACATTCAATTTATCAAATATCCACATACTTGCTAAAATAAATACAATATACAAAAGAATAGTATCAAATGTAACTTGAGATAAATCAAAGAAATCACTTTGAAACATCACAATGTAAGTAAATAATAACACTAAAAATCCAAATAAACAACCCCTAAACCAATTAAATGGTCGGCATAATCTATTTAAGAAAATAAATCCAGTAGTCCCAGTCATAATAACAATCAAAGTAGAAGTTAAATCTCCATCAAGATGAAAAGACTGTCTAAATAGTACAATCATTACTACATTAAATACAACCGTCAAAGCCGCAGGAACACTCTTTCCTACCACCTTTAACATGAACTTTCCCTTCACTAAATTATGATTAGGTTCTAATGCCAAAATAAAAGATGGAATACTAATTGTACAAGTAGTAATTAAACTAAGATGAATTGGTAAATAAAAATATTCACTTCTCATAAAAATACAAATCACAACCAAAATACAAGTAAAAATAGTTTTAATCAAAAGAAGCGATGCAGATCTTTCTACATTATTAATAGTTCTTCTCCCTTCAGCAACAACTTTCGGCATAGAAGCAAAATTAGAATCTAATAACACCAAATGACTAACATTTTTAGCAGCATCGCTACCACTTGCCATAGCAATACTACAATCTGCTTTTTTCAACGCTAAAACATCATTCACTCCATCCCCCGTCATAGCTACCGTATGACCATTTTTTTGTAAATGTTCCACAATCATCTTCTTTTGTTCTGGAGTAACCCTTCCAAAAACATCATATTTTTCTAAACATTCATCAACATTATCTTCAGTTAGTAATGTAGCATCCATACCATGAACATCTTCCAAACCTGCCCTATTAGCAATAGAACAAACAGTCTTAAAATTATCCCCACTAATAATTTTAACTTCAACACCTTGCTTCTTAAAATACTTCAAAGTGTCAGGTGCTTCCTTTCTAATTTTATCCTGAATCAAAATAAATCCTAATACTTTTAAGTTTACAGGCGCATCAACCAAAGGTTCTTTATTGAATGCCACAACCAAAACACGATAATCAGACAATGCTTCAATCCTACTCTGATACTTCGAAAACTGATCTCTTAAAACAAATTCAGGAGCACCTACATAATAACTACCATATTCATCAAAAGAAACAGCTGAAAATTTTCTACTAGAAGAGAATTCATGCTTTTCCTTAACAGTCCAAATTCCCTTATGTTTATAGTAATCTTGCATAGCCTCCATAGTAGCATTTACATTATCAAAAGCATAACTAAAATTAGAAAGCATTTCATTGAATTTATCAACATCAACACCATCTTCCGGTAAAACTTTAGATACTTCCATAGCACCCTCTGTAATAGTACCCGTCTTATCTAAACATATAACATCAACACGTGCTAAAGTTTCTATGCAATATAATTGCTGTACTAAAACATGATACTTAGACAACCTAACAACAGAAACTGCCATAACAGAACTAGTAAGTAACAGCAATCCTTCTGGAATCATTCCAATTAATGCTCCTACCGTATTAAAAATAGAATCTGTAATATTATAATTAGTCACATGCAATTGATTAATAAGAAGCAAAGCCCCTACAGGAACAATCACTATTGATAAAACTTTCAACATTTTCTCAAAAGAATTCATAATAACTGAATTTACTTTCTTTTCATACTTTGCCTCACTACTAATCTTCGAAATATAATTATCTTTCCCTATATGTTCCACACGAGCTACACAACTGCCACTAACAACAAAACTTCCAGATAAAATAGTATCACCTTTTCGTTTTGAGATAGGATTTACCTCTCCAGTCAAAAAAGACTCATTAACTTCAACTTCACCATCCAAAATAACAGCATCAGTAACAATCTGAGTGCCAAGTTGAAACTCCAAAACATCATCTAAAACAATCTCTTCTATGCCAAGATTAACTCTATTTCCATCCCGAATCGCCACAACCTTAGATTGAGATAAAACACTAAGTTTATCTATAATTTTTTTAGAAATTACCTCTTGAATAGTACTAATAATACTATTACAAACAATAACCCCCATAAATAAACAATTCTTTAAGGCATGAAATATTTCTCCACCATAAATACCAGCAATAATAATAGCAGTACCTAAAACTAAATTAATAAAATTAAAATAAGTAAAAAAATTACCCATAATAATTTGTTTAATAGTTTTAGTAGGAGGTTGATCATTGTAATTAACTAAATTATGATTAACTCTTTCACAAACCTGTTGACTAGTCAAACCAACTCTATCATCAGGATGATATCTAACAATATCATTCATCTCATATCACCTACAATCATGTACTTATTATACATCAAGTTAAAATAAAATGCATCCAATTCTCACAAATTTATATAATATCCAACAAAAAAGAACTAAATATAGTCCCATTATTAATCAGAAAAAATAAATACAAAACGATCTCTATTAGAATAATCTTTCTCCACCAATACGTTTACATTCGTTAAATATTGATAAATTAATGTTTTAATATCTTCTCCTTGTAATTCTCCTATCTCAAAAGCGATTATAAACTTATCATTTAAATATTCTCTCACTTTTTTTAAAATATAATGATAAAAATATAAACCATTCTCCTTAGCATACAAAGCAATATTTGGTTCATTATCCTTAACTATCCCCTCTATCTCTTCATCTTCTCTAATATAAGGAGGATTACTAATAATAACATCAAACCTATTATTTATGTTAGAAAAAATATCACTCTCCACAAAATCAATATTTACTTGATTATTAATAGCATTTCGTTTAGCCACAGTAATTGCTTCAACAGAAATATCACTGGCCATAACCTTGCAAGAAAGCTCTTTCTTTAAAGTAATAGCAATACAACCACTACCAGTACCAATATCTAAAATGCTAATATCTTTAATACGTTCAAATTTCTTTTTAATATAATAAATAGTTCTCTCAACTAATAACTCAGTTTCAAATCTAGGAATCAATACATTAGAATTTACTTCAATAACATTACCATAAAAGTCTACATTTCCCACAATATATTGTGGAGAAACACCACGTTCTAATTGTTCCATTCCTTTTTCTAATTTATCCTTAGGTAAATACTTCTTTAAATAATTCACATAACTATCATTCATTTGTATAATTACCTCTTATGACAAAGAATTACTTTCATTACCTTCCAATTTTCTTCTTTGATCCTCATTAATTAAAGCATCAATAACAATTCCTAAATCTCCATCCATAATACGATCTAAATTCATAGAAGTAAAACCTATCCGATGATCAGTAAGTCTATTCTGTGGATAGTTATAAGTCCTAATCTTCTCACTCCTATCCCCGGTACCAATTTTACTACGACGAACAGCTCCTTCTTCCTCTTCTTTTTCTCTTAATTTTAAATCATAAAGTCTAGTCTTTAATATCTTAATAGCTAAATCTTTATTTTTAATCTGACTTCTTTCAGTCTGAGAATAAACAATAATACCAGTAGGAATATGAGTTAAACGAACCGCACTATCAGTTGTATTAACTCCCTGTCCTCCACATCCACTACTTCTAGTAATATCAACACGAACTTCACTCATATCAAGTTCAAAATCCAATTCTTCTGCCTCAGGCATAACCAAAACAGTAGCTGTAGAAGTATGAACTCTCCCTTGACTTTCCGTAGCAGGTACTCTCTGTACACGATGAGCTCCACTCTCATACTTTAATTTAGAATAAACACTTTCTCCTTTAACCATAAACTCAATATTAGTAAATCCACCTTGAGCTCCTTCAATACTATTAGTAATACTTATCTGCCATCCTTCACGAGCAGCATATTTAGTGTACATATCAAATAAATCACCAGCAAAAATGTTAGCTTCATCTCCACCAGCAGCTCCCTTAATCTCTACAATAACATTTTTCTCATCATTAGAATCATGTGGCAACAATAAAATTTGTAATTCATTCTCTAAATTAACTTTTTCATCTTCTAAACTAGATAATTCTTCTCGAGCAAATTCACCTAGTTCACTATCATGAACTAAATCCTTATCCTCATCAATATTTTGTATTACTTTCTTATATTTTTGATATAATTCAACTGTTTTAGATAATCTAGTTTGTTCTTTCGATAACTCGGTCATTTTCTGAATATCCTGTATCACATCAGGCTTTGATAATTCAAAAGAAATATCATTATATCTTTTTAACGTTGCTTCCAATCTATCTATCATAGTAATACCTCCTTTTTATAAATATATTTTAACACATAATAGAAAAGAACGCAAAAAACATGCCTTCTTCTAATTTATTTTTCTTCTCTTTCTAGTATAGGTTCCCAAAACAAGTCCATTAGTACAAACATCCTGAAATAAAATATTTCTTTTCCTTAATAAATCATTATCCTTATATTCCTCTAATGGAATAATTTCTTGCACATTATATTGAAGCATTGGTTTACTATTCTTGGTACCAAATAAAGTATCTTGAAATAACATTAAATCAAAACTATTACCATTATTAGTCTTATCATTTACCTCATAAGCAAAAGGAAGCCATACCTTATCCATAGGTAAAACTTTAAAAATACCATTATTAACGAATAATTCAGAAATATAGTCTAATTTTAAATCATCCATACTTCCTAACAAACTATTAAATAAATTTAACAAACCTAAATGCTTATAACCATAAGTGATTTGCGAATAATTAATAACTCCATCACCCAACTGACAAAGATCGGTATTATGTTTAATTTTATTATCACTAACAAAAGTACTCAATTTAATATTTTCAACAGCATAACAATTCTTAACACTTTCAGAATAATTAAACTTATGATACCTTATCAAACATTCTCTTAATAGTTTTAAATTCTCAACATCAAGAACCTTTAAATTACCTATTAATATATTAGAATCATTATCTAATGTAACAATAGAATATAAATTATCACTTGAAAAAGCCATATTAATTCCCCCTTTTAACAAAGCATGTACTATAATAGCACAAAAACATATTTTTGTCAACAAGAAGAGAATTTCTTTATAAAAATCGTTTATTACTTATAATCAGCATTTTTCTCATGAATTAACTTAACAAAATCATCAACCGATAAAGTAACAGTTTCATTAGTTCCATGAACACGATAATTCACAGAATTAGTTTCTATTTCTTTATCACCAATGACCAAAGTAAAAGGTATCTTTCTAGTCTGAGATTCCCTCATACGATAACCTAATTTCTCATCCCTAGCATCCAATTCAACACGAATATTTTTTTTAAGTAATTTTTCTTTAAGTTGATGACAATAATCTAAATGAACATCACTAACAGGCAAAATGTTAACTTGAACAGGTGCAAGCCAAACCGGCAAGTTACCTCTAGTTTCTTCTAAATAATAAGCAATAAATCTATCAATAGAACCTAAAATAGCTCTATGAATAACTACTGGAATTTTTTTAACACCATCAGAATCAACATAAGTTAAATCAAATTTCATAGGAAGGCAAAAATCCAACTGACATGTAGACATTGTATATTCATTACCAACAGCAGGTTTAACTTGAACGTCCAATTTAGGTCCATAAAAAGCAGCTTCGCCAATTTTTTCAACATAATCAATACCAATATCATCTAATACTTGCCTCAATTTATCTTCGGCATTATTCCACATCTCATCATCAGGGTAATACTTTACTTTATCACCCGGATCTCTTAAAGAAAGTTCAAAATGAAATTCTGTAATATTCATTTCCTTATATACCTCAAGAATTAAGTCAACTACACCTTTAAACTCAGATTCAATTTGTTCTGGAGTACAAAATATATGTGAATCATTCTGACAAAAAGTACGTACTCTTTCTATTCCTTTTAAAGCACCACTAGCTTCATATCTAGCATCACGAGCAATCTCAGCAATACGAATTGGAAGTTCGCGATAAGAGTGTAATTTGTTTCCGTAAATTACCATATGATGAGGACAATTCATCGGTCTTAAAACAAATTCCTCTTCATCCACCTTCATTGCAGGAAACATAGCATCCTTATAATGATCCCAATGACCACTAGTCTTATATAACTCAACATTACCTAAAGGAGGCGTTAATACATGCTTATAGCCTCTTGTTATTTCCTTATTTCTAATATAAGTTTCAAGTAAGTTCCAGAGAATAAATCCATTAGGCAAATACATAGGTAATCCCTTACCAACTAAATCAGTCATTAAATAAATACCTAAATCTTTTCCCAATTTACGATGGTCTCTTTCTTTAGCTTCCTCAAGCAATTTTAAATAATTATCCAAATCTTCTTCCTTTTCAAAACAAACTCCATAAATTCTCTGCAATACTTTATTCTTCGAGTCGCCCTTATAATAAGCTCCACTAACTTTTAATAATTTAAAATATTTCATACATTTAGTAGATTCCATATGAGGACCACGACACAAATCAACAAAATCATCCTGACGATATGCAGATATAATAATACCATCTTCCATATTATCAATTAAGTCTACCTTATAAGGATCATTTTTAAACATTTCAAGTGCCTCATCCTTAGACAACTCAAGTCTTTTAATCAATTTATTACTTTTAGAAATTTTTTTCATTTCTCTCTCTATTTTAGGAAAATCTTCCTCTTTTATAACATCATTTCCCAAGTCAATATCATAATAAAATCCTTCATCAATAACAGGACCAACCCAAAATTTAGCATCGGGATACAAATGTTTAATAGCGTGTGCAAGTAAATGTGCACAACTATGATTTAAAGTATTTAAATTCTTATTCTCTCTAATATTTATCATTTCACAACACCTTTCGTTTTCTCTAATACTACATAATCTTTATATTGCTTCAATATCTCTTTTTCTTTTTCGATTAAATATAGTTTTTTATTAGAATCGACTTCTAATTTAATCTTCATCCTAATATTAAATAATTCATCACGAATATTCTTTAACTCATTATCTATTTTAATACACTCCTTCCTAAGAAAAAGAACCAATAAAAGGAGTGTCAATAACACGGTACCATCCTTATTGGTTCTTAATTAAAATAACGGCTCCTCACCGGAATTCTCTTTCGAGCTCACTCAAAGGGAGTAATTACATACTAAATTTACTAATTTTCACCACCCATTAGTTCTCTAAAAAATTTAATTATATAATCATATCCTTATCATTGTTTTAAAAAAAAGAAAACCTTAAAAAGGTTAAAATCAAAATTGGTGACCAGTGCGGAATTCGAATCCGCGAATGCTGCCGTGAAAGGGCAGTGTGTTAAGCCACTTCACCAACTGGCCAAAA
>CACXEZ010000136.1 GCA_902766815.1 uncultured Erysipelotrichaceae bacterium
AACTATATCATGCTTTTATCATACACTATCTTAGGTGATAACAATGAACAATAACCTAAAAGGAGTGGTGATTGACCCGGGACATGGAGGTGCAGATCCTGGTGCTTCTGGGAATAATCAATACGAAAAAGACTATACATTAAAAATATCTAAATACATATATGAAAGGTTAAAAGAATTAGGCATTCCAGTAACTTTAACTAGAGATACAGACATAACCTTGTCCCCAACAGAAAGGACAAATAAAATATTATCTGCATATGGAGATGATCCGAATGTTATCGTAATATCAAATCATCTAAATGCTGGTGGCGGATCAGGGGCAGAAGTAATATACGCCCTAAGAAATCCATCAACACTAGCAGATTCTATTTTAAGAAACATTGGGTTAACCGGTCAAAAAATGAGAAAGACTTATCAAAGAACTTTACCATCAGACCCATCAAAAGATTATTATTTTATTCATAGAAATACAGGAAAAACAGAACCCCTTATCGTGGAATATGGATTTATAGATGATACCAAAGCAAATTCAGATTTTTTAAACAATAATTACAAGGAACTAGCAGAAGCGGTCATAAAATCAATCTTAGAATACAAAGGAATTCCTTATACACCACCAACTGGATCAACAGAAACTACATATACAGTAAAAAAAGGAGATAGTTTATATGCCATTGCAAACAAATATAACACTACAGTAGATGAATTAAAAAAAATAAATAACCTAACTAGTACTAATTTATCCATTGGTCAAATATTAAAATTGCCAACAAAAGAAAGTAATAATACTTATATCGTTCAACCGGGTGATACTCTATACAGAATAGCCACACAAAATAATACTACTGTAGCAGCTATAAAGGAACTAAATAATTTAAAAGACAACATGCTCACAATAGGTCAAATACTATTAATTCCACCAACGGAAATAATCAAGATACCAACCACTAGTACAACTTACAGTGTTAAAGCAGGAGATACCCTATATTCAATTGCTAAAAAATATAATACCTCAGTAGATAAAATCAAACAATTAAATAATCTTCTAAATGATAGCTTATCCATTGGTCAAAATTTAAAATTACCAATTACTGAATACACAGAAATACCTTCCAAAACGATTACCTATACCGTAAAAGCAGGAGATACTCTATACTCCATTGCAAGAGAATATAATACCACTGTGAATAACATCAAAAATCAAAACAACTTAACCACCAACCTCTTAACAGTAGGTCAAAAACTTTTAATACCAACTTAAAACTAAAAAAATGGAGATATGCTCCATTTTTTTAATTCCAAAAGAAAGAAACTCATATCAATTTCTTTTCTGGTAATAAAATCTAATCTTCAGTTCTACTATCCATAATAATAGGTAAAATAATAGGTACTCTTCCTGTTTTATTAGATAAAAATGGCATAAGTCCAGTAATTAATTCATTCTTAATATCACTATAAGTAACAATCTTATCGTTAAACTTATTTTCAATAATAGCACCTGCATTCTTTTCTATCTGATGAATCAAAGCTTCATTTTCATTAACCAAGATATATCCTCTAGTAGTAACCATAGGTTTTGTTAATAATTTCTTCTTAGCAAAGTCTACATTAGCAATAATAACCAAAATACCATTAGTAGACATCAATTTTCTATCTTTAATAACAGTATTTCCTACATCACCTATACGAGAACCATCTACATAAATATCTTCAGCTGGAACAGTCCCTTTCTTAAAAACATCCCCTTTAGTAACATTTAAAACATCTCCATTAGCTAGAATAAAAGTATTTTCTTTAGGAATATCACAACTAATTGCCAAATCACAATGTGTTTTTAACATTCTATACTCACCATGATAAGGAGCAAAATACTTAGGCTTAAACAATCTTATCATTAATTTTAATTCATCTTGATTAGCATGACCAGAAGAGTGTATCTCATTAGTACTATTAGTATAAACCTTAACTCCTTTTAAGTATAATTTATTAATAGTATTAGCAACACTAGCGCCATTACCAGGGATAGGAGAAGATGAGAAAATAACAATATCATTAGGCATTAGCTTAATTTGTTTATGGCTACCATTTGCAATTCTAGATAAAGCTGCTAAAGGTTCGCCTTGGCTACCAGTACAAAGTAAACATACCTGTGAAGGTTTTAAATGATTAGCTTCCTCAGGCGTAATGATAATCTTTCTGTCCTTAATATAGCCACATTTAATTGCAATATCAATTGAAGTATCCATACTTCTTCCAAATAAAGCAACCTTTCTTTTATTCTTTCTACAAATTTCGATAATATGTTTTAAACGATAAATATTAGAAGCGAAAGTAGCTAAAATAATTCTATTATCTTTTTCGTTTTCAAAAATTTCACTCAAGTTCTCATCAACGACTGATTCGCTAACAGAAGTTCCCCTAACCGTAGCATTCGTAGAATCACTCATTAGAAGTGTAACACCTTGTTCTCCAATTTTAGCCATTTTCTGAATATCAAACATAGGACCAATTGGGGTTAAATCCATTTTAAAGTCCCCAGTCATCACAATAGTTCCATTGGGAGTATGTAAAGCAATTCCATGAGAATCTGGAATAGAGTGGGTAGTTCTAAAAAATTCTATATTAAAATACTTGGTTCTTATTTTTGTATTCTCATTATAAATGATCATATTCTTATATTTAATATTTCTCTCTTCTAACTTCTTATCAATTAAAGCTTTAGCTTGCGCAGGAGCATAAATCCTTGGAATATTCACTGTTTGAAGTAAAAAAGGAATACTTCCAATGTGATCCTCATGACCATGGGTAATTAATAAAGCTTTAATCTTTGAAGCATTCATTTTTAAAAAAGTATAATCAGGAATAACATAATCAATTCCTAACAAATCTTCTTCTGGAAACATTACCCCAGAATCTACAATAATAATTTCATCTTGGTGCATAACACAATACATATTTTTACCGACTTCGCCTAGTCCACCTAAAGCGAAGACTTTAGTGATTTCTTCTTTCATTTTTCATTCCTTTCTAACATCTAAATAAAAACCGTTCGTAAAAATAATATAAAATTAAATTAAAAGATTCCCACCAATAGATTGATTATACTATAAATCTTTTTTTTTTCAAGTAGCTACTTGAATTTTCATCCATTCTATATTATAATTGTGATATATTAGAAAGAGGTGTTTAGAATGATACTAGAAGGTGCTAATAGATTAAAAGAAGAAAATGATTATATAATATATGCTATTAATAGTGCTACAGCAGGACAATATTGTGCTACAGTACCAAAAAGTTGGGCAGGAACATTAAATATGCTAGTAGACTTACATCAAAAAAAATTATTCGACGAGGTCACAAGTGGTCAAAGAACAAAAGATGACTTAATTAATGAATTAACAGAAGAATATCAAAAATCGAAGGTGAAATATTCAGATATTTTATTAATTGTACCGATGATGGAGGAAGAAAGCTTTGCAAGTGCAGTAACTAATTTAGACAAGCAAAAAATGTTTGATGAAACCAAAAAAATAGGAGCTATTACAAGTGAATTGTATAATAAGATAA
>CACXEZ010000137.1 GCA_902766815.1 uncultured Erysipelotrichaceae bacterium
TATCAGTTATTTATCAAATAAAAATAAAGAAAAAGAAATTTGGTATATCAATGAAGATGGATCATTAAGTAGCTCTTCAGGTGATGATATTTTAGGTATTCGTCCAGTAGTCACATTATCCCCTACTCTAGAAATCAAATCCGGAACTGGTACAGAAAAAGACCCTTATAAAATTGAAGATAAAAACGAATATTTTGCAAGTTATGTAAAACTAGATAAAGATATCTGGAGAGTATACGATGTCGATGAACAAAACGTAAAATTAGTTCTAATGGATTATATAAAAGACCAAAATAACGAAAAACTAGAATATATTTATTCGAATAACACCTATATACATAATGATACCATTTATGGAAGTCTAGCCTACTATTTAAATCATACATATTTAAACAGTTTAAGTTATAAAGACTTAATATTAAACAGTAACTATAATAATGGTTATTATGGAGAAGATAGTGATTATAATTTAAAAGAATTATTTTCTAATAAAATTGATACAAAAGTTGGATTACCTAGTATTGGCGAAGTAACACTAAACCACGAATTAGATAATTATTTCACCTCAACAGGAGTATCCAAAAATTCTTCATTCGTTTATATTAATAAAAATAACGGTGAATTAACAAATAAAAAAGTAACATCAGAAGCTAACATTGTTCCATGTATAACGATTAAAAAAGATAATCTAACAAAAGGTACTGGTTCAATAAATGATCCATATAGAACGGAGTAAATTTATGAAGAAGAAAAGTAATTTAAAAACGACTATTCTATTCATAATTTTAGACCTATTAGCTATAGCCGGATTTATTATGATGTATGGTCCATGGGACTACGTAAGAAATCTATATGTTACAACAGCAATGCAAACAATGACCCATCAATATTTAGCGCGCATTTTCTATAGTGAAAACACGATTCAAACAATCATGAACAACAACTATATTATTACCTTAAATGATAATGTTAATGAAGAAGATATTACAATTAATACAAAAGAAAAAATAAAATATAAAGATGAATATGAAGAAGAATTACTAACTCGTGAAAAAGGAAATAATTTATATAAAGTATTAGACGTTAAAGTGGGAAATGCCAAAGGATACTTAGTAGCCATCTATGAACCTTCTAAAGTAAAACTTCTTAGAGTTAAAAAATTCGACTCTGGTACTTATGGAGAACGTGTTGTAGATTTCTGTAAAAGATATGGTGGTGTCGTCTGTATCAATGGTGGAGGATTTTTAAATGGACTTGCCAATGGTTCAGATAGGCCACAAGGATACGTAATTGATGATGGTGAAGTCGTATGGGCAAGTAATGGTTACTCTGCTCGTGCAGATATCATAGGCATCACGAAAGAAGGAAAATTAAAACTAATGTCTAACGTAACTGGAACAGAAGCTATTCAATCTGGCATAGAATATGGGATTGAATTTGGTCCATTCTTAATCGTAAATGGAAAATCAATTACGATTAAAGGTACGCCCTATGGAGTAGCAAACAAATGTGCTATTGCTCAAAGAAAAGATGGTGTTATGATGTTTTTAGTTACAGAAGGAGAAACATATGTGGATGGTGCCAGCCTTCAAGATGTTGTAGATACACTAGAAAAATATGGTGCTTATAACGCTGCCAACTTAGATGGTGGTCAATCTACTTCCTTAGTTATCGAAAATGAACTAGTAAATTCTCCTAATTATTTAGCCAAGAAACAAGGTGGCAGATACGTTGTCACTGGATGGGGACTGATCCCATAGATAGAGGAATTCATATGAAAAACATAAAAAAGAAAAAAAGAAAGAAAAAAATATTAAAAAAAACTATCTTATTTGTAATATTAGATATATTAGCCATAACAGGATTCATCATAATGTATGGTCCCTGGGATTATTTAAGAAATCTATATGTTACAACAGCCATGAATACAATGGAACACCAATACCTAGCCAAAGTATTCTACAATGATGAAAGAATCAATAAAATTATGAGTGGTAACTATTTTGTCACCCTAACAGATGATGTAAATACAGATGATATTATAATTAACACCAAAGAAAAGAAAAGTTACAAAGATGAATACGAGAAAGAACTCTTAACCAGAGAACCAGGAAATGACTTATACAAAGTAATCACACTAAAAGTTGGAAATGCTGATGCTCATCTAGTAGCCATCTATGATCCCACAAAAGTAGAACTAATTCATACTAAAAAATTTAATATAGGGGGTTATGGGGAAAGAGTTATAACTTTATGTGAGCGATATGGTGGAGTTGTCTGCATCAATGGTGGAGGATTCATTGACAATGGAATGGGTTCTGATATTCCAGTTGGATATGTCATTAAAGACCATGAAATCATCTGGACTCCAAAAGGAGAAAGCCCAGATACCTATCGAGATAACATTATTGGAATAACAGATGACGGAAAATTAAAATTAATGTCTAATGCCACAGGAGAAGAAGCAATTAACGCCAAAATCAAAGATGCCATGGTATTCGGTCCTTTCTTAATCGTAAATGGAAAATCACTAGAAATTGTAGGAGATCCTTGGGGAAAATCTCCAAGAATGGCAATTGCTCAAAGAAAAGATGGTATCATGATGTTTTTAGCCATTGATGGTAAAAATTACATCGATGGAGCAAGCCTTCAAGATGTTGTTGATGTATTAAAAATGTATGGAGCTTACAATGCTGCCAACCTAGATGGAGGACAATCCTCTACCCTAGTTGTAAATGGAGAATTAGAAAACAATCCTCCAGCAGAAGCAAAAAGAACAAAAGGAAGATACGTCGTCACTGGATGGGGACTGATACCATAAAAAAGAATTTCTTTTTTGGAAATTCTTTTTCTTATTCAAATATTTTAGTATCACTAGAAATATTTTTTTCATATATATAAATATCTCCGGTTGGATCTAAAGTCATCAAAAGAATCTTCTCATAACCTTGAAATCCACGATTCTTAAGTTCTTTCATCACCCATTCCTCATCCTTATTCATCAGTTTTAAATTATCTTTCAACAACTTTCCATCAATAATAATATTAGCAGACAATGGTTCTAATTTCTCCTTTATCTTCATATCACTTCGAGTAACATTACCATCCTGAAAAACAGGTTGAAAACTAACCTTACCATTAATCTCTAAAATAGCATATTCTATCTTAGATAAATCAAAATATCCATTTTGTCTTGCCTCTTCCTGTAAATCATTAATATCAATTCCCTCTTTATGTAAGTTTTCTTCAATAATCTTCCCATGTTCCATTAAGATAGTAGGTTTTCCACATAAAAATCTTCTTAAAATAATACTCTTCAAAGTAAGATAAGTAACTAAAACACCAGATAGTCCATAAATCACTAACGCAAGAACTCCAGCTAGAAGATTTTTTTCAATATCCAAAGAAATATCCGCTGCAATACTACCAATTGTAATACCGATCAAATAATCATATAAATTCATTTGATTAACCTGCTTTTTCCCCATTAATTTAGTCAAGATAAATAAAAGTACTAATACCAACAAAGTTCTACCACTGACAAATAATAATTTTTCATTCATAGTTTCTCACCAATATTAGTATGGTAAAAATAACTAATTATATTCCATGAATAATTCCCCATACCATACTAATAATAAAAAGAAACACCACCACTATAAATAGCTTTTTATAATTAATCCAATCATAAATGAAAACTAAAAGATTTCTCTTCCAAATAATTTCACAAAGAAAAATAACATTTAACAAAAAGAAAACTATAATAATTGGAAAAAACAAAATATTATAATAAATTGATTGATAAAACGACAAACGAATAAATGCATAATATGCCCTAGTCAACCCACAAAAAGGACATGGAATATGGAATATTTTTTTAAAAGGACAAGTAATATTTTCTGATAGTATTAGTGCTATCTTTAGAAATATTACTTGTCCTATTATGTATAAAGTTCTCCGAAATCTAATCTTGTAATCGATTTCCATCAGCATCCTGATTGATAGAACCAGTTAATATTAATATTCCTTCAACAAGTCCCCAGATACAAGCAGCAACTGGACCTATTCCACATAAAATCCAACCTACTAGAGTTAAAAGTAATTGGCATACACCTTTAGAAGTATATCCTAAATAAAAATTATGAATACCTAATGAACCAAGCAAGATACCTAATATTCCCGCCGCAATCTTAGACTTTGGCTGATTACCATTAGTTTCTTGATAAGCATTAGTATTTGTATTTTTATCTACCTCATTACCACACTTAGAACAAAATCTATTATTATCCTCTAATTCACTTCCACATTTACTACAATACTTAGCCATCTCTCTACTCTCCTATTCTTCTATTTTAATAATAACTTTAATTTTTCCTTTTCTTCTTCTAATTTTTGTCTATCCATATCAACAATATTTTGAGGAGCCTTATTCACATAATTTTCATTAGATAAAAGTTTTTCTCTTCTTTGAATAGATGCTTTCAACGTAGCAATCTGCGCATCTTTTAAAGCCTTCTCAGCCTCTGTTTCAACCTTCTCAAAGAAAATAGTCGCCTTCACTCTATTAGAAATTACTTTATAAGCCTTTATTGCTAATGGCTTTTTAACAAGATGTTGTTCTATTTTTAACATCTTAACAATTAATTCATTATCACCTTCTGTATCAAACATAACCTTCATATCTTTAGTGATATTATTCTCTGCCTTAACATTTCTAAATGTTTTAATAAATTCAACTTGATCATCTATTGCCTTCTCTTCTAAAGAAAATACCAAATTCTTATCATATCTTGGATATTCTGAAATCATAATATCTTCTGCATCTTTAACTGGCAAACTAGAATAAATTTCATCAGTTACATAAGGCATAAATGGTTGTAACATTTTAAGTATTCCAGTAAGTACAAAACACAATGTAGATTTTGTACTAATGGTATCAATAGAATATTTCGCCATCTCAATATAGTAATCACAAAAATAATCCCAAGTAAATTCATATATAAGAGAACCAGCATTATTAAATTGATATTTATCCATAAACTTTTTTACATCACGTACTGTATTTTCATACTTAGTTAATATCCACTTATCCTCAGACTTCAAATGATTCAAATCAATCTCTTTCAATCCTTCTATGTTAGATAAAACAAATCTTGATGCATTCCAAATTTTATTAATAAAATTCCAAGTAGACTTAATTTTATCCTCATCAAACCTCATATCAGTACCTGGTGCTACATCTGTAGCTAAATAGTATCTCAACGCATCAGCACCATAATCTTTGACCATATCAAATGGATCAATCCCATTTCCTAACGATTTACTAAATTTTCTACCTTGTTTATCACGAATTAAACCATGAATTAAACAATCTTCAAACGGTCTTTGCCCTAAAAGTTTTTCACCTTGAAAAGTCATTCTATTTACCCAAAATGGAATAATATCATATCCAGTTACTAAACACTGATTAGGATAATATTTTTCTAATAATTTAGTATTATCAGGCCATCCTAATGTAGCAAATGGCCACAAAGCACTTGAAAACCATGTATCTAATACATCATCATCCTGTACCCATCCTTCTCCTTCTGGTTTATCCATTCCTACATATACTTCATCATCTTTATACCAAGCTGGAATTCTATGTCCCCACCATAATTGTCTAGAAATACACCAATCATATGTGATCTCCATCCAATGAACCATTGTTTTTTCATATCTCTGTGGTATAAAATTTACTTTTTCATGATGTTTTTTTTGAGTTGCTAAAACACGATCAGCAAGTGGCCTCATCTTCACGAACCATTGCTTCTTAATCATAGGTTCTACCATAACTCCAGTTCTTTCTGAATGCCCCACTTCATGAACTAAAGGTTCAACCTTAAGAAGTAATCCAAGACTCTCCAAATCTTTAAGTACAGCCTCACGACATTCCTCTCTAGTCATTCCGCAATACTTACCTGTATTTTCATTCATAGTAGCATCATCATTCATAATAACAATTCTTTCAAGATGATGTCTTAATCCAACTTCAAAATCATTAGGATCATGAGCACAAGTGATTTTTACACATCCTGTCCCTTTGGTCATATCAGCATGTTCATCAGCAATAACCGGTATTAGTCTATTGACTATCGGTAAAACAACATTCTTACCTATAAATTTTTGATATCTTTCATCATTCTCATTCACAGCCACTGCAGAATCTCCAAATAAAGTTTCTGGTCTAGTAGTAGCAACATCTAAATATTCATCGCTATCTTCTAATTGATATTTTAAATGATAAAATGCACTCTTTTCAGAAGAATAAATAACCTCTTCATTTGATAAAGCCGTTCCTGCTGCAGGGTCCCAATTAATTATTTTCTCTCCACGGTAAATAAGTCCCTCACGATAAAAGTCCACAAATACTTTCTTAACTGCCTTCGATAATCCCTCATCTAAAGTAAACCTCTCCTTAGAATAATCTAAAGCAATTCCTAAGGTAGCCCATTGCTTTCTAATAACATCTCCATGTTCATGAGTCCAATCCCAACAAGCTTTTAAAAATTTATCTCTACCATACTCATATTTATCAATTCCTTGATCTTTTAACCTCTTAACAACTTTAGCCTCTGTAGCAATTGCCGCATGATCCATACCAGGTAACCAAAGAGTATCAAAACCTTCCATTTTTTTATAACGAATAATAATATCCTGTAACGTTACATCCCACGCATGTCCCAAATGCAATACTCCCGTCACATTTGGTGGAGGTAATACAATACAATAAGGTTTTTTATCAGAATTTTCATCACATTGAAAATACCCTTTCTCTTTCCAGACATCATATTTTCCATTTTCTACACTAGCATGATCATATTTCTTATTCAACATCTTAACCACCAATCTTTCTATCTACATATACATTCAATACAGAACCAATTTGATAAAAGAATTTACTAATACCTTTATTACTAATTTTAAGGGCATCAATCAATTTGTTAACAGAATCTTCCTCTTTCAACAAAGAATAACTATAAGTATAATATACCCCAAAAATAGATGACATAACCTCTAAAATCTTATCAGCATCATTATCACTTACTTTAGAAGAAACTACTTTAAATTTCTTAAAATCATTATAAACCAAATCATTAGGATAATAATCAATATACATATCCATATAAGGATAGTTTGTAACCATCCTAAACTTCTCAATCACATTAGCATCTTTTATTACCATACAAAAATGTAATGTTTTATGATCAAACCCTTGAGGTAACCCTATCTTATTTTGACAATAAATAGCAATCTTAATTACCTCATCATATTTGGTATCATCCGTTATTTTTCTCATTAATTGATCTGTTTCAAACAAAATATCTATCGTCTGTTTTACCTTATCTGTATCATCCTCTAAAATAAGACAATTCTTAAATTTATTACTAAACATACCTACATCATGTAACAGTCCTATCAATCCACAAACAACAATCTCTTCTTCAGTAAAAATACCAATATTAGAAGCAATATTTTTACATAACTCCATCATCTTAAGACTATGAAAGTACATTGCCTTTACATTTCCCTTATTCATATCAAATTTCTTAATATACTGCTCAAATACTTTCATGATCCTAGTTTCTTTCATCATCTGCCACTTCCTTACAACCGTAAATTCTTTTTAAAAATATATATATAAAGTATATAATAATATCAATTAATTTTCAAGTAGTGCCAGCAAACTAACAAGAAATTTATTTAACAAATTGTTTCTCTATAGTAAAATAATGATTATTTTCTAAAGATTTAGAATATAATAGTATTACAAAGTTAATTTGTTATTATGAAAGAGGAATGATGATGAAGAAAAATAAAATAATAAATGAAGAAGAATATAATAACATAATAAATCGTTTAGAAGAAATAAAAAAAGAAGAAGAAACATTAAAAGAGTTATATACTACCAAAGAATATACAGCCCATATAGAACTTCCAGACAACTTTTGGGAACTACTAATTGCTTTAAAAAGAGAAAATGCTATCATTGATGAACAACTACTTCTATATTCTAAAAAAATAAAAACCTCTATCACTCAAAAAATAGATTATAGAGATTTAATGATTTTAATAATGAATAATGAAATTCCACCCGAACTTTCTAGTAAGAAAGAATTCATAGACATATTTCCTAAAATAACAGATCTCACAACTAAAAGAAATGCAAACGAATTCCTATATAATTTTATTAGTCAAATGATAAATGAGAAAGATTTGTTACTAGCAAAGAAAAATAATTATGAAAAATTAAAAAACAAAACAAGAAAAATTTCCAAACAAAATACATAGATATCACATCGATGAATTCTTTAATCGATGATTTTTTGTCTAATCTTATGTCTTAAAGGATACTTAACTACCTTCTTCTTTCGACAAAGCAATAAATGTAGTAGGATAAAAAAGCCTCCTCCACATGTATCAACAATACAATCGCGAAACATACCACTCCGACCTGGTACAAACACCTGATGAACCTCATCTGTCAAAGAATAAAAAAAACAAAATAACAAACTAAATAATATAATAAATTTCTTTCCTTCAAAATATTCTTCTAATAAAGAATAGATAAAATAAGTTAAAATAAAATATTCCCAAAAATGAGCAGATTTCCTCACCAAAAAGTTTAACCAATCAACAAAAACACTTCCATGAAAACTAGGAAGTATTTTTAAAAGAACTCCATGTGTCACTTCACCAGAATGAGGCTGTGCAGAAAAAAGATAAATAACAACCATCCAACAAATTAAACACAGCCACTTCCTACACTTTTTCTTCATACGACTCCATCAACTCCTACTTAGAATCATCACATCTACCAGATATAACCAAAGCACAATAAAGAAACAAAATAAATATAAATCCAACAATTCCCCCTAATATCATTAAAATTGTTATCATCTACACCTCTATTCTTCTTTATCTTGATATACAATCAAAGCTGAAAAACAATAAATCTGTTCTTCTGAATAAATACTATTTGATACACTATATTTAATATCAATAACCTCTATCTCATTTTCTTTAAGAAATTGATTAATATCATCCTCTAAATCCTTCTCATGAGATTCATCAAATATCTTTACTTTCATATTATCACCAAATATAGAATACCAAATAATAACAAATTTTTATGTCGTTTTATAGTAAACTTCTTT
Organism: uncultured Erysipelotrichaceae bacterium; assembly: GCA_902766815.1. The sequence continues at coordinate 9,198 of CACXEZ010000137.1, forward strand.
TTTCTCACCATCATCATCGACATATTCCATCCATACCTTTAACTCTAAATTTAGCTTACTAATATTTTTAGTGGTTTTAATAGTATCTACCAATTCAATACTATCACCATCAGAAACAAGTAGATTTTGCTTATCATCAAAAACTCCAACAGAAGGAAATAAAGTTTCACTATAATAATTATGCACTACCATAGCCTTAATTTCATTCATATTTTCTTTAGGATTACTAAAAATCACATGATATTTTACTTTTTCTTCATCTACCCTATCAATTTGAACTTTAATATCTAAAGGTAAATTATCTTTATCAATATCAGTATAGTCTTCTTCTAACAAAGTACTTTTCATACCAATATATTCATTCTTAATTTTTTCTTCTTGATTTTCACAACCAACCAAAAAAAGCAAACAGAAGAAAATTAATACATACTTTTTTTTCATATTACACCTGCTAAACATAAGTATACTATAATTATTTCTAAATTCATAGTTCTTTTAATATCATTTTACAATTATATTGACAAAAAAGAACCAATAATGGTTCTTATAAATGATTCTTTACCTCTTCTAAATAAGTAGCCAAAGAAGATGCATCAGAGCCACCACCTTGAGCAAACAGCTTACTACCACCACCATTTCCTCTACATTTCATAGATAACTCTTTCACAATAGCACCACAATTTACTTTATCAGTATTACTCTTTGCAATAAAGTTGACATGATTATCCTGAATAGCCGCTAAAACAACCAAGCAGTCTTCATATTTATTACAAATAGCACCCGCTAAACTCTTCATAGTATCAATATCATAATCTTCTAAAATAGATATATTAACCTTAACTCCATGAATAATTTCCATATTAGTAGTAAAAGCAGTTAAATCACTAATAGATTTTTTATTCTTCTCCTGCTTATATGTCTTCTCCAACTCTTTTACACTTTCTTTTAATTCAACTAACTTTGAAAGCGTATCTACCACATCTTGATAACTAGTTAATACCTTATCCTGAAAATCATACTGAAAATTCAAATCAATTCCCTGTTCTTTAGCAGAAGTCAAAATATTTTTAGCTTTATTTAATATCTTCAATATTTCTTTTTGATAGCCATCTACTGCCTTATGAAGCATTTTATCAATATTCTTTTCAGTAACACCTTCAATTCTAAAAGTATCAGCTCCCTTATTCTCGATAGAAATAATAGCAATTCTACCAATATCCTCAGTATTTTTAACATGAGTCCCAGCACATAGTTCAACAGAGTCCCCCATAGTAACCATACGTACGATATCTCCATATTTATCATCAAATAAAGCCATAGCGCCTCTTTTTTTTGCTTCTTCTAAAGATAAATACTCTATTTTGGTATCAAACGCCGCCTTGACCCTATCATTAACACTAGATTCTATTTCCATAATTAATTGATCACTAAGTCTACCATGATAAGTGAAATCGAATCTAAAGCTATTCTCATCCACTCTACTTCCAGCTTGATGAACATTATTTCCAAGAAAATCTTGCAATGTTTTTTGCAACAAGTGAACAGAACTATGGTTTTTCATAATTTCTTCTCTTCGATCCTGCAATACATGTGTCAAAACAATTGCTTTATCTCTTAAAACACCCTCCAATACCTTTACATGCAATAAATGTTGTTTATTAGGAGCCTTAAAAACATCCAATACCTCTAACTTACAATCATCATTCTTAATAAATCCTGTATCATAAATTTGACCACCAGATTCAGCATAAAATGGATTTTCCTTCAAAAAGATATATCCCTCATCATCAATACTATCTACAAATTTATCATCCTTCATAATAGCCATAACTTCAGTCTGATTACCTAATTTGTCATATCCAACAAAAATACTTTCCTCTTTATAATTCATAAGTAATTCATTCTGTAAATTCATACTACTAGTAACTTTTCTGTTGTTTCTAGCCATATCTTTCTGTGTTTCCATATATTTTTTAAATGTCTCTACATCAACATCTATTCCCAATTCTTTAGCATATTCTACTGTTAACTCTATTGGAAAACCATAAGTATCATATAAACGGAAAGCCCATTCTCCACTAATAATTTTACTATCATTATCACTACATAACTCTTCTAATCTCTTCTCACCAGAAGATAATGTTTTATGAAATAATTCTTCCTCCTTAGTAATCTGTTCTTTGACAATTTGTTTATTAGCTAAAAGTCCCGGATAAATAGAAGAATATTTTTCCATAATAACATCAACAAGATCTGCCATAAAAGAGCGATGAATATTTAATTTTCTACTCATCATAACGGATCTTCTAAGAAGTCTTCTAAGTACATAACCTCGTCCATAATTCTCAAAAGTAGCTCCATCTGAAAGAGCAAAAGTTAAACTTCTAGCATGATCAGCAATAACTTTAAACTCTTTCTGACCTTCATATCTAATACCACAAATTTCTTCTATTTTCTCTATAATAGGTAAAAACAAATCTGTTTCATAGTTAGTAGGAGCATCTTGTAAAATACAAGCCATTCTTTCTACTCCCATACCAGTATCAATATTTTTACTTGGTAACTCTTCATATTCATCTCTAGGTATTCCTTTTTTAGCATTATATTGACTAAATACATTATTCCAAATTTCAATATAGCGATCATTTTCAATTTCATCTTGTAATAACTTGATCCCTAGCTTATCTTTATCAAACTCACATCCTCTATCATAAAAAATTTCACTATCAGGTCCACTTGGTCCTTCACCTATTTCCCAGTAATTACCAGCTAACTTTACAATATGAGTAGGAGCAATTCCAAGACTCACCCATAAATCATATGCTTCTGTATCCGTTGGATAAACTGTAACATACAATTTATCTTTATCAAATCCAAAATACTCTTCACTAGTTAATAGCTCATAAGCCCAAGTTAAAGCTTCTTTTTTAAAATAATCACCAACAGAAAAATTACCTAACATTTGAAAAAAAGTATGATGTCTAGCAGTAATACCTACATTTTCAATATCATTAGTACGAATACATTTCTGACAACTAGTAAGCCTTCTATTTTTAGGTACTATCGTACCATCAAAATATTTCTTTAAAGGTGTAACTCCAGCATTAATCCATAATACACTAGGATCATCATGAGGAATCAAAGAAGCACTTTCTACTTCTGTATGTCCATTCTTTACAAAAAAGTCAATATAAGTTCTAATAATTTCTTCACTTGTCATTCTCTTCATAGTTTCACATCCTTAAATTTGTTTTATTATTTCTTCTAATCTGTCCTTATATTCTTCTATAGTTCCATTATTAATGATATAATAATCAGCAAAAGCAATAGGAGGAGCTTTTCTAATATTTTCTATTTCCGCTAAATCTCTATTCCTAGCTTCCTTTCTAGTAAGAGGTCTTACTTCCCTTTTTTCTAATCTAGAATACCTCAATTTCTTATCCGCAACAACCGCAATCACAATAAGTTGATTGCCTAATTCTTCACTTAAAATCTGATATTCATCCCATGAATATAATCCATCCAAAACCACATTTTTCTGTAAAGCGAATTCTTTAATTCTAGGTAACAAAATTGTAGCAAAAGCCCCCATTCCTAAATCTTCTCTTAATTTTTCACGCATCATCTTCTCATTTTCAGGAGTAACTTCTAAATTCTTTTCTTTTAACTTTTCTAAAGTAACTCCTCCAAAATAAATTTTTGCATATCCTTTATTTTCTAAAATATCAGAAGCAATACTTTTACCACTTCCACACATTCCTACAATCGCAATAACTTTATTCATATTCTACCTTCTTTCCAAATCATGAACAATTTTTATAGCCTCTTCTTTTAAATTGGTATGAATATGATTATCAATAAGATAATCATATGCCTTATAATCATCTAAAGCAGTTTCGGTAATATCTGCCTTTTCCTCCAAAGAAAGCCCATTATCAAAATGATCTCTTACAATACCAATGGAAATTACATTCTTAAATTTACTTTTAACTATTTCTATCTCTTTCGGAAACCTTACATCTGCAACAATAATAACATCAAAGAAATAAGAATAAAACTCTAAATCCTCTAACTGTCTATGAATAAAAAAGTCTTCACAACCAAGCTTCTTCTTAATCAAATCAGAACTTAATTTCTGAAGTAACTGCCTCGGTTTATAATCTTCCAGAACTTCTTTTCCAGTAATATCCTTAATATATTGTTTTAAATACTTTGTATAAGGAGAAAAAATCACTTTCTTTTCCTTTTTTTCAAACTCTTCTTTAAAATAAGCAGCCAAAGTATCCTTACCACTTCGTGCCTTTCCCGCAATTAATATAATAATTGGTTCAAGATTCAAAAAATCCACAAAAATCACCCGATTTCTTAAAAATTATAGCAAATATTCTCACTTATGTAAATATTTGCTACTTGATTTCCTTTAAATCTAATTTATCATAAATAAAATGAATTAACAAATACATAATACTAGTATAAATAATAGTCATAACAACACTATGAGTTAGCATTTTCACTAAAACCATAAAGCTATAATGATCATATCTAAGCAACGATAAAAATAAAAAACTAATAATATGATAAAGAAAAATACTAAGTAAATTGCTAATATTGACAGTAAATAAATTATAAGGAAAGAAGAAATGAAAACATTTAGAAAAATAATAAATAAGAGTAAATAAACATGCATTTAAAATAAAAGTATTGGTATACACAATATCCATAAATAATCCAAACACAATAACAAGCAACAAATTTTTCTTCTGTTCTTGAAAATAAGGAATCAATATCAACAAATTAATTAAAGGATATATCGTTAAAAACCAAGATAAATGATTGATACTATATCCGATATAGTTAGAAATAATACCTTGTACTAAAAAAGAAAATAATAAAGTAACTATCGCTAAAATCATCACTTAGCATCATTCCTTTTTAAAATAGTAACATAATTAATATCCTCAAATCTAGCTGAAGGTTTAACTTGAATAATCTTAGACAAATCATAAACATCTGTAGTAATATTCTCCACCTTACCAATAAGAATGCCACTAGGAAATACACCACCAAGTCCTGAAGTATAAACCATATCCCCAATAGAAACTGTCTCTGTATTACTAATACCTTCCACATTTAAAAGTCCACTATCATAATCATATCCATTAATTAACCCTGTAATCTTTTCATCTCCATTGGTAACCGTTACAGAAATTTTATTATTAGTATCATTAGTGGTAATCAATTTTACATCTGCAGAAAAAGTAGAAACATTTTCAATTTTTCCAATAAGTCCAGTAGAATTAATAACTACCATTCCTTCTTTAATCCCATTATGACTTCCTTTATCAATAGTTAAATAATTATACCAATACATTGCATTTCTACTAACAACAGTAGCATTCAAATAATCATAATCACTTAAAACATGCTCGATATTTAACTCTTCCTTTAACTTCTCTAGCTCTTGTTTCAATTCTGTATTTTCTGCTTCTAAAGATTCAATTTTCTCCACATTAGATTTCAATATCTTATTCTCTTTTTGAACATTCTTTAACGTATAAAAATCACCAATCATGGTATTAAAATTCTTAATTGGACTATACAAAATTCTAGAAGCACTAACAAAACAATCTTTAAAAAAAGAAGAAACAACATTCTGTTTTTTATTAGATGTCATTTTATAAGATAACAATGCTATTAAAACAATAATAATTAAAATAATACCAAAAACATGTTTATTTTTTAATTTTTTTCTCCTACGATTCATTGTATCACCCTTCTTTTCATATTATATAATAAAATAATAAATTTGAAAAGAAAAAAGAAGATACTTTTTTCTGCTTTTTACTGATAAGTGAAACTTTAACCAAATCACCCTTATTTCATAAATTATAATAGGTGATATAAATATGAGAAACAACTTTAATCGTTTCCTCAGAGGATGTATTGGAATCAAGATCTATACAGCTATCCTTTGCATTATTATCTTACCTATCATTACCATATATCAGTTAGTAATTAGTTTATTTGTCCCATGCTTTTACAATATTTTAATTCTCTTAATCCAATACATATTACTCATAGGTCTATGGTTTTGGACCCTATTCTGTTAAAAAACAAAGATGCTAATTAGTATCTTTGTTTTCATTTAACTTAGAAAAACCATCTAATAATACTTTACTCTTCAAATATAATCCTGAATATCTATCATAATAATCATCAATAAATAAATTTAATTCCTGTTTAATTGTATCACTAATATCAATCTTACTAACGCGAGATAAATCAACATAATAAAACATACGTATCAGCTGAACAGTTTTTAAATGATAAATAAATTCACGACCTACACAATTCTTACATAAATAGCCACCCTTATAACTAGAAATAGTAATAATATCATTACCACTTCCACAACTAACACACCTATCCACAACCGGTTTAATCCCCAAATATTCTAAAAATTTTAATTCTATAATATTAGTAATAATCAAAGAATCATATCCTTGATTAATCTTATTAAGACCAGTAATAAGTAAAGAATATATATTATTATCCTTCCCATGCCGATAGACCCCTGTAGCAAGCTCTAATAAAAATAAAGCATAATTAGTCTTAATAAAATCCTTTCTAATTTCTTTAAAAGAATCAATAATATCTACTTCTATCAATGTTGGTAAATTCTCTTTTCTATAATTTAAATGAAAATTCCCATAACAAAGAACATTAGAAGTAGCAGAAATTTTACTTTTTAACTGTTTACTACCTCTTGCCAAAACACCAATAACTCCTTGATTCTTAGTCAAAATATTAATAATTTTACTACTTTCTTTATAATCTACAGTACTAACGATGATCCCTTCTACTATCTTTATCATCCGTAATCTTTTCTTCCCTATAATGTTTGTATTTTAAATAATACTCTATTTTTCCAGTTTTCTGAAACAATAGCCATAAATCATTTTGATTCATATTATCACCATTATCATTATGATTCAAAATGAATTATTTTATTCCAATTACCTGAAAAAAGATAATTATTTTTGATTAAATTCACGAAATCCAAGTTGTTCATTCAAAAAACTATCTTTATCTCGCCAATTTGGTACAACCTTAACCTGTAAATCTAAATATACTTTCTTACCCAAAACTTCCTCAATATCTTTTCTTGCATTCATACCAATCTTCTTGATCATACTACCATTTTTACCAATTAATATTTTTTTTAAATTCTCTCTATCAACAATAATAGAAGCAATAATACTAACAGTACGATGATCTTCACTAATATCTTCTACAATGCAAGTAGCAGAATGAGGAACCTCCTCTCTTGTAAAAAATAAAATTTTCTCTCTAATCAATTCTGAAATAGAAAAAGTTGTACTAACATTGGTAATAGCATCATCATCATAATATTTGACATCATCCGTTAAATACTTAGAAACCACACAAATTAATTCATCAACATTCTTACCCTTAAAAGCAGATACAGGTACAATCTCTTTAAAATCAAACAAATCTTTATATTCTTCTATCTTAGGTAATATTTTTTTATAAGGAATCTTATCAATTTTATTTAAAACCAAAATAACTGGTACATCACTCTCTTTTAATTTTTCTAAAATAAATCGATCCCCCTTTCCCAACTCTTCCGTTACATCTGAAAGAAATAAAATAACATCAACATCACTTAAAGAATAATAAGCTTGCTTATTTAAAACACGTCCTAATTGATTCTTAGGTTTATGAATACCAGGAGTATCAACGAAAACAATCTGTAAATCATCTCCATGATAAATTCCCTGAATCATATTTCTAGTCGTTTGAGCCGTACTAGAAGTAATAGCTATTTTAGAGCCAACAATACTATTAAGAAGGGTACTTTTCCCTACATTAGGTCTTCCAACGATACTAACAAATCCACTCTTCATTTTAAATCTTCCTCACTAAATGGATAAGGACATAATTCAGCCACCGTATGAACCTCCACATCTCCATTCGGATTCATAGCAATAACTTCCTTATCTCTTTCAAAAAACTCTATCATAACTTGTCTACATATCATACAACTCATACCAATCTTATCATTATCACACATAACATATATTTTCTCAAAATCTCCCTTTTTATATCCATTAGCAATAGCTTGTATAATAGCATTTCTCTCAGCACAAATACCAGCACCATAAGAAGCATTTTCTACATTAACCCCAAAAAATTCTCGTCCATCTCTCATAACAACAATACAACTAACCCTAAATTTAGAATATGGACTATAACTATTTTCTAATAACTTCTTTAATTTATCTTTCATTCCATTTCCTCCTACTTTAAATATAATTGATCTAAATATTGATAATTTATTATCTCGATTCTTTTTTATATTTCAAATTTTTTATTCTAATTGCAAATTCCCTTATCTAATGAAATTAATGATTTTAGGTAAAAAAATACAAATACCAATCGCTACTGAAAATAAACTCATCACAAATACAGCACCAGCTGCCACATCTTTAGCTATTTTAGCCAAATCACGATAATCTTTTGTAACCAAATCTACACATCTTTCAATAGAAGTATTAATGATTTCTAATGTAAGTACCATTGCCATAGTAAGAAGTAATATAACCCATTCCATAATACTTATCCTAAAAATAATACTAGCAATACATACCATAACAGCAAAAACAAGCTCTATCCTAAAATTTCTCTCATGTAATAACGTATAATCAACCCCATCAACAGCATGTTTCACACTATCAGAAAACTTTCCTTTACCTTGTAACTTTAATCTTTCCCTAACTCTTTTACTAATCGCTAATCTATCTATTAATTTCATAGTCGCTTAACAACTCCTCCTGAAGTTGAAACATAACCGTTTCTTCTTCTTTATTCATATGATCATATCCTAATAGATGAAGAATCCCATGAGTTGCTAAAAAACAAATCTCCCTAATACGAGAATGACCATAGCTAGAAGCCTGTTCATAAGCAACAGGAATACATATATAAACATCCCCTAGCATCCTAGCAACCGGATTCTTAAAATCACTATTATCCTCTAAGGCAAAACTAATAACATCTGTTGGTCTATCAACCCCTCTATAACTTTTATTTAATTCATGAATTGAATCTCTATCTACTAAAATAATATTAAAAATAGCTTCCTCTATATCTAATTTTTTACTAACATAACGAATATAATTTTCTAATACCTCTAATTCTTCTACCTCACTATGACTATCATTAACAACTAAAAACATCATTATCAATCCTTTTCTATTAATTTAACCAATTTATAACTTGCCAATTTGATAAATAAATAATTACTAAAATTAATATCAATATAACAATAAAATTCATAAAACCATCTGTCGTAAATATTTTTGGCAAACTGACCTTAATCTTTTCTATCAATCGATATAAGTAAAAACCTAACACACCACCACAAGTATTTAAAATAACATCATCAATATCAAACGTTCTTCCAATTTTTAACTGAACAATCTCAATTGTAACAGACACTAACATAGTTAAAAAACAAATACTCCAAACTTTCTTACTCTTCAAATAATCAGAAGCAAAATATCCATAAGGTAAAAACAATAAAATATTACCAATAATATTCCTTATAAATAATCGACTACCTACTTGATAGCGAAATATCTCTCGAAAAGGAACAAAATTAGATAATCCATAATTATTATCTTGAATTGTTACTACTTCAAATAAACACATAACATATAAAATAAATAATAACATAAATAATTCTTTGTAAAAGCAAAACTTTTGATGATTCTTAATTAAATAAGCGCATCGTAAAGAACATGCAATCACCGTAATAATGATAATAACAGGTAACACATCAGGAAAAACTTCCGTTATCATACCTCTAATAGTTGTTGTCATAAATTACCAACTCCTAAATATTCCTAATATTCTTTCTTTGAAAATGATGAAAAGTAAGTATGAATAAAAGAAGAAAATAACTAGCCCAAATAATCATAGAAACCTTCAAAGTAATTCCTTCAAACTCTACCTTTCTACCAAATAAATAATCTTCAAAATGCCAATGAATATTGATAAGATAGTATAAAAATTTCAAATGATACTGTATCATCAAATTCCTAATAGTAGAATCAAACAAGTAAACAAGCATAGGAATAGCAAGAGATACAACACCACTTGTAAAAAAGACGCTAAGAGCAAAACTCATACTAAGTAATAAGATAAAAAACGGTAATCTTGCCACTAATCTTATTAACATATAACTCCATATAGAATATTCTATTAATTCATGTCTTCCAAAATGATAAACCACAACTGGTAATTTCAAACTATCCGCACCAAATAAGAAAACGCCAATCCCTAATTGTATTAATATCAAAAAAATAAAACTAATAATTAAAACCAAGAAACAGGCATAATACTTACTTAATAATATTTTACCTCTAGAATAAGGTTTTATCAAGAGTAATTTAATAGTTCCCTTCTGAAATTCCTCACAAATAATAGTACTAGATAAAATTAAAATTAACAAAACTAAAAATAATTCATAATCCTCGGATATTGTCCTAAGTTGATAATTTACTGTATTCTCTTTTAAAATATTTACCCGGTTCTTTAAAATATATTCATCCACCTTCACTAAAGAAAAAGCTTCCTGATATTGAATCTCTTCCTCCAAAGACAATTTATTTTTCTGTTCCATTTCTTCTAAAATTCTTCGATTCACACCCAATTCCTCTAAAGCCACATTTAAATAATTTTGTCCCTCTTGTATCTGGTGATGAATTCTATACTCCAATATTTTTAATTCATCCTGTTCATTCTTTAATTCATTTTCTATATTTTTCTTTTCTAAAACATCTGTAACTTGTTCTAATTGTAATGTAAGACTCTCTATTTCCTCTTTTTTCTTAATTATAGATAACTGAATAAAATATTGCCAATCCCCCTGAACTAGCTTTTCATGAATCAATTGATACTCAGCTTCTATCTTTTGTAACTCATCCTCATCAAAAAGAAGATAAGTATACATATTTCTCTTCCAAAAAATATCATAAAAATAATCATCTATGAAATTATATTGCCAACTATTAGAAGAAAAACTCTTCTTAAGATTTAAAATATCTATTTTAGATTTTAAAGAAAGCCACATCGAACTATCAGTTGTCTTAGAAACATCATAATGAGATAGCTCGGTTTCTAATTTTTCTATTTCCACATTCAAGTCTAAAGAAGCAGCATACTTATAAAATCCTTCTTCATTATAATCTAAATAATACAAAACATTATTGAAAAGGCAAAAAAACACCATTAATCCAAAAATAACATAAACACTTCTCTTATGAAATATCTTTCTAAGTTCAATAGATACTAACCTAAACATGCCTATCCCCCTTAGTCATATTTAAGAATACCTCTTCCAAAGATACAGTTTCTTTCTTAATTTCAAAAATAGAAACCCCATTTAAAAGAAGTGTTTTAATAATATTATTTAAATTTTCCTTTGTAGTAACCACCTTAATATGATGATCATCCAAAACAACATATTGATACAATATATGTTCTAACGATACTGAAGAAAGTTCGACAAGATAAATTCCCTTATCTGTCACTTTTCTAATAGACTCCATAGTATCATCTTTAATCAAAGTCCCATTTGCTAAAATACAAACTCTTGTACAAAAACTCTCTAACTCACTCAAAATATGACTAGAAATAAGAATAGCCATTTTTTCCTCATAAGCCAAATAACTAAGTAACTTCTTAAACTCGTCCATTCCTTCTGGATCTAACCCATTCATCGGTTCATCCAAAATCAGCACCTTAGGTTGATGTAAAATAGCTTGAGCTATCCCCAATCGTTGCCTCATTCCCAAAGAATATTTTTTTACCTTATCATGAATCCTATCCTCTAACCCAACCATCTTAACAACCTGATTTAATCTCGTATCTGTTACCCCATAAATTTTAGATACAATTTTTAAATTTTCATAACCACTCATATACATATAAAGATCAGGATTCTCCACAATAGCCCCAACATGAGAAATAGCCTTTTCAAAATTCTTCTTAATATCAAATCCAAAAATCTCTATACTCCCACCATTCATAGCTTGAAGCCCTAACATTAATTTAATAGATGTAGTCTTCCCTGCCCCATTAGCGCCAATAAAACCTAAAATATCTCCTTCTCTTAACTGAAACGTTAAATCACGAATAATGACACGAGATCCTACTTTCTTCCATACATTTCTACATTCCAATACCACATTACTAGACATAAATACTCATCCTTTCATGGGTATTGTCCTCGATATCCAAGCACTATTTTACTATATTTTTTTTAATTTGAATAGATAATTATTACTTTATTTTTAAAAATTTTTCCTGAATAAAAGAATATAAATATAAATGAATCTCTTTATCTGTAATTTGATGAATATAATCATAATAACCATCTAATTGCTCTAAATAAGCCTTATCATGAATATCACTTAACTTATAATCAATAATATCAATATGATCCGAATACTCTAACATCAAATCAATAATCCCATGATACGTAGTATCCATATCTTCTTTAATAAATTCATATTCTTGATACACATGAGCATTCAAAACATCCCTTAAAACATCTTGCTTTAAAAATGCTCCTATCTTCTTTCGACAAAACAAATCATCAATCATCTCCAAATCAGGATTTTTAAAGTCCAAATATTCCAAATATTCATGTACCAAAGTACCATATTTCATCATCTTCATCGATTCTTGAGTAAACAATTCTTTAGTTTGTTTAGAAAAATGTTTAACCTCTCTTTCTTGATCCTCAATTTGAATTTCCCGAACTTCAAATATAGTATCAGTATTTGTTATTCTCGTCTTATAATCTAAACTCTGAGTAAAATGATACTCATGAGATAAAAGCAAATCGTTTACCCGTTTAATTACATATTTAGGTTTTATTCTAAACATAATAGAATCCAATATATCACTAAATGATCGATATCTTAACTTAACAGCATCCTCCAATACACTAACTCGACTACTATCATTCTCCTTACCAGTCATAGGAGTAATTAATATCATCTTCTCCCTCGCTCTAGTAAGAGCCACATAAAAGAGCCTAATCTTTTCACTGATTTCCTCTTCTATATAATTATTTCTAAGTATATCCTTATAAATAGTCTGATCAATTCCCTCATCAAAATATGGAACAATAATTCCTATATCTTTATGATACAAAAATCTATCTTTCAAATCACTAATATTAAACTCTTTATATAATCCACTAAAATAACAAACTGGATATTCAAGCCCTTTAGATTTATGAATAGTCATAATTTTAACAGCATCACTTCCTGTATCAGGAACCTTATACTCAATAGAATAACCTCTCTTTAATAAATCAACCAAATAATTGGAAAAATCTAAAATAGTATATCCTAATTGTTCTAAATTCATAGCCATCTCTTTTAACTTATCTACCTTAACAATACCAGACTGAATATTACCAATTGTAATATAACGAGCATAATAATGAAATTCCTCTAATAGAACATCTATTAATTCATGACTTGTCATATATGATAAATTTTCACTAATCTTCTTACACTTACAATATAATTCACTATCCCAATAATTATGATGTTCAAAATATTGAAATATCTGATCATCAGAAACTTGATATAAAAAACTTCTTAAAATACTAGTAAATAAATAACGAAACTCTGTATCTATAGCATTATCCCTTACCTTAAAAAGAAAGCGAATTAAATTACTAATAACAAGTATATCTGTTTCCTCATTCATCTTCTCATCTTTTAACAATGCAACAGGAATAGAAAAATAATTAAAAATCTTTTTATATAAATCAAAAGCACTAGCCCTATCCATAATAATAGCAAAATCATCGTATCTGGCACTTCTTAAAACTCCAGTATCCTTATCAAATATCTGATAATCACTCTCTACCTTTTTTTTAATATCACTAGCAATCATAAAAGCTTCTACTTCTTCTTTGGTAAATCCTATTGCTTTATCATATTCATATTGATAAATTTCCATATCATTACTATGAGAAACATTTTCTTTTAAATAACTACCATTTCCAAAAATCATCTGATGACTTTCTAAATAATTAGCACCACCAATAGTATCATTCATAACCAAATTAAAAATAATATTAATGTTATCCAAAACTTCACTTCTAGAACGAAAATTCTTATTCAAATCAATCTTCAAATCAGTATTACTATGAGAATAAGTATCATACTTATTTTTAAATATATAAGGATTAGCATTCCTAAAACGATAAATAGACTGCTTAATATCTCCCACCATATAAGTATTATTATGTGAAATCATTCCAATAAATTCTTCTTGTAAATCATTTGTATCCTGATACTCATCAATCATAATTTCCTGAAAATAAGAAGAAAGTTCATCTCTAGCCTCTGAATAATCTTTCACTATTTTAATTGCTAAAATAGCAATATCATTAAATTCATAAGAATTATTTTTTTCTTTGTATTGCCAAATACGTTTTGTAAACTCCAAAATAAGTTCAATCATAATTTGAATGGTCGGATAAGTCTTCATAATACTATCTCTAATCTCATTACTATCTTTAAAATGAGCAAGTTGCTTTATCTCTTTTAAACACTCACTAATCTCTTTCTTCTTATTTTTTAATTCTTCTTCACTTCCTCTTGGAGCCATAGGTAATTTAATATTTAACCTTTGAACCAAATCATCATAGCCATCAAAATCATTTAAAACCTCTAAACTATCACTCAACTTAATAGAAAAATCTGAATCTAAATAAGAAATTTCTGTTACCTTATCATGGATCAATTTAATCTTATCCCGAATCAAGTTCGTATATAATATAATATCTTTATCTAATTTCTTATCATCAAAAAAAGTACTTAAATAATGTTGTAAATATTCTTCCTTATTAGATAACAAATCCAACTGATTACTAATATTCAATAAATAATTTCTTAAATCCGTATCATCCTTTGTACAAAAAGAATCAATCATCTTTAAAAAATTAGAATCTCCCTTTTCATAATACTCTAAAAAAATTTCATCCATTACTTTATCTTTTTGAATACGAATAATATTAGGATCAATAATTCCTATATTAGGAGATAGATTTAATAGATAATGATATTTCATAACAACAGACAAAGCAAAACTATCAAACGTCGTAATATAAGAGCTCTCCAATAAATTAAGATTATGTTTTAAACTCTCATCTTTCTTTATTTTCTTACGAATTCTATCTTTCATTTCCGAAGCAGCTGCCTTAGTAAATGTTAAAATCAATAATTGATTAACTAAAATACCACTTTTTAATTTACGGATAACCCTCTCTGTCAATACAGCTGTCTTTCCAGAACCTGCCCCTGCTGATACAATAATATTTTTTCCCTCTTCATAAATAGCTTGCCATTGTTCATCAGTCCAAGTAGCATCAGCTGGCTTCATTGGTATCATCGACATCACCTCCTAAAAATTCCATATTTTTAAACTCTTTTAAATGAACAATATTTTTTTCAGTTTTAAAACAAATATCCTTAAACTGACAATATAAACATCCTTTCATCTCCATGCCAATCTTCTTAGGATTAATAGAAAAATCAGCCTGTGCTATTCCTTGAATAGCCTCATCTATTTTTTGATCAGTAATACTCCTTAACTGATCTATTCCAACATCATCTAATATTTTCTTAAGTGATATACCTTTACTAGTCATCTTTAATCCACGTATAACTCGACTATCCTCATAATGAGGATCAAAATCTTGAATTAAAGAAAAGTCAGAATTAGTATAACCTTGTAATTTTAATTTATCTTCCTTAAGTTCAAGAAAACTATGTTTATTATCTTTAGTAATTTCAGTATTCATAATTTTCTGTAAATAAAATCCTATAACCCTGGCCTCAGGAAATCGATGTGATGCCAAATAAACATATACAGGTAATTGTAAATCCAACCCATAAATAATATGATTCAAATTTAAATCCGGATTTCCCGTCTTATAATCAACAATAAGAACCTCATCTAATTGACTATTTAACATCATTTTATCCACAAATCCCTTAAATGTTACCTCCATATCTTCATATCTTTTCAAAATTTCTATCTTCTCTTCCGCATAAATTTGACAAAGTTTACTCTCATTCTCCTGCTTCAAAATAGTTTCAATAACAAACTCTAGTTCTTTTTCCAAAGAAGATAAAAAATATTTCTCCCTAGCATTAAAAGAATAACTTTGCCTTTCTATATAACGATAGTATTCTTCCTTAACATCAATCTCTTTAGTAAATACTAAAGACAATATATGATGAAAAAGATTTCCTAAAATAGTATAAAAAGTTTCCTCATAAATATTTAATTTTAAAATATGACTCAAATAATAACGAAAAGCACATTGATAATAAACATTAATACTACTATAAGAAAGAGTTAAATGATATCCTAAATATTTTCTTATTCTATCCTCACTAATAGGTTGATAATCATTTTGATAAGTACGATATTCTATATTAGGATAATGTTGATACAACAAACTTAAATTTTTATCCATCTCATTATACTTAACTAAAGTATCCAACATAGAAGAAAGTTCCAATCGATTATATAAATTAGAACAACAATAATCCTCTTGATAAGGAGTAAGCTCTAAATGTAAATCATCATTTAAACTAGATAAATAGCACTCTCCTAAAGGACCATTCTTTTTAGTAGTAATAGTAAGATTTTTAATACGTCTAATCTGCTCTAACCAACTATAATAACTTTGCTGATTCAACTCATCTGTTGTATCTAAACATAATATTTTTTTCTCCTTATCACTAAAATAATCCTCATCCTTATAAGTTCTAGGCACTTCTCCTTGATTAAAGCCCAACAAAAAAACATAATCACTATCATTAGCTACCTCTAAAGAATTGATAATAGTAACTACATTTGAATGAATAACCTGATCCATCTTAATATTTTTAAAATCTTCTTTTAAGAAAGCTTCCAACTCCAAAAAAGAATCACACCAAGTATATTCATTCAACACATTAACAATCTGATTATAAATCTCCAAATTTTTATCATTCGTCAAAGGATACTTTTGTTCTAAATATTTTAAACTCTCCTCTCTCGTACCTTGCAGCCCTTTCAAAAAATATTGTCCTATCTCCGTTGCATAAAGACAACTATTAGATAAAGAATGTGGTATCTTAAACCAAGCAAATATTCTTTGAATAACCGCCTCATAACTATTCGTAGCACACACCTTTATATTCTTTATATCAATTCCTCTTTGAATAAGCTTAACAATTTCTCCCGCTACATAACTAACTTCTTTTTCTAAAGTATCACATTCTATAACCCTAGAATGATGATGAGAATATTTTTCTTCATGAAAATAAAATAGCAAAGAATCCTTCTCTATCTCTCTAAACATTCTCTCTTCCAATTTACTAAAATGATTAATATCATATACTAAAATTTTTTTACCCTTCAAATATTCTTTAAAATAAGAACAAGTAATAAGTAAAGAATTCTCTTCAAGTTCATTCTTTATCTGCATCAGTTTGTTTACCTTAGGCATCTTTTCATTCCCAAAAGATGCCTCTAACAGATGCGATAAATACATCAAACAAACATCATAAGAATAATGATATTTTTTCATTAAATAATAAACAGCTCTCTTATCATAACTAAAATAGTATTTTTTCTTAAAATCTTCCAAAGACATAATCTTACTATGAAATAATCTATCTTTTCCATACTTTAAAATAAGTTCATTCTTTCTACGCCCATCAACAATCCATATAGAATAATCATCTAACCTCTGCTCCATACCATCACCACTTCTACTATAATCTTAACTACAATTCAATTGTATAATAATTTAAATTCCATGTCAAATTGAAATATTCCTGATAATTTTCATATCTTTCAATTGATTCATCATGAAGAATATGTTATGATAAAACTATAAAATAGAAAGGAGCTCTAAAGTGAAAAAGGAAAAAAAGAAAAAGATTCTAATAATAAGTATTATTTTAATTTTAATAATAATAGCAATCATAATTTTAATATTATTTAAGTTTCCAAAAAATACAAAAAAAACTCAAAATGAAAATAATATATCCAATAATGATTCATCATCCCAAGATATAAAATATAACCAAAACATAACAAAAGATAAAGATATAAATGGAATTTTATTTACTAATATCAATTGTTCCTACGATGGATATTTCTCTCTTTTAACTTACACAATAACAAACAATACAAATGAAACCATTAACTTAAACGAATACGAAATAATGATAAAAGATAAAAACGATAATATATTAGCCATCATTACCCCTAACTTAAATCAAGAGATCAATTCAAAAGAAAGTATTGACACAGGAAATACCATCAACATCGATCTAACAGGCGCCTATTCGATGGAATTAATATTATAAATTTAAAAACTGATGACACATTTCATCAGTTTTTATAATTTACAACTCCACCTGTCCGTTTCCTAATTTATTTAATCGCTTTAAAGAAACCAAAAAACTTTGATACTCGGCACTTATCGTTCCCAGAACCTCAAAATTAGTAATAATCTTATCATAATAAGTATAAACTAAAACAATAGTTCCTACTTCCATATATCCTTTACTAATCAAATAAATAGAATAAATAATAATCCCATATTTAACTAGTTCTATAATCCCCAAAATCAAATAAATAAGTGCCTCCGCCAACAGATTAAATTTCTTATTAGCTTTCAAGTATTCTATACTACTCTGATGAAACTTCTTAAAAATATTCTCATCACTAATTCCATCCTTCAATGCATCATACATCTGATGAGCAACTACTGTCTTCTTATCTAAAGAAGTCTTTCTTTTAATATTCTCATTCTTAACTTGACTACTAGAAATAATAAGTAAAATAACCATCAAAACAGAAGATAATACCGTAATTAAAAACATATAAATATTTTGACTTAAAAAATAAAAGAAAATAAAAATCATTTCTAATATCTGAATAATCCTAGCAACACCATTCCCCAAAAAATTACAAAGAATATCAATATCATTATTAATTACATTCGTATATTCTGCTAAAGATACTTTTTTAATATTTTCCGTATTATTCTTAGTAATTAAAGCAGTATACCCCATATACAACTTATCATAAAGTTTAAACCAAGTCACTTGATTTAAATACTGCCATAAATAATAAAAAATACTCAATATAATTATAATAACTATCAAAGAATAAGTTTTAGTAAATTTACCATCAGACAAATTATTAATAGCATTACTCCAAAAAACAGGAATAACTAACAACAATCCCCTAACAAAAATCGCCGTCATACTTTTATAAAATAATTCCTTACCAGAATTTCTAATAACAATACTAGTATAATTATCTTTATTCTTCACTCTAATCACCTAATATTATTATGAATATTTTTTTAACAATTTATGTAAAAAGAAAAAAGACTAAAAAGTCTTAACCAGTAATAGTAGAAGTAATACCTTGACCAGCATTATCTTCAAATTTAATTGAAGCATACCAAGTTCCTTTATCAGTTGTATTTTGAATTCCTCCTGTTTCTTCTATCCACACAATAATCCAATACTGCTGAGTACCATTTGGAGCTAGACTTACATTTGTAGCAAAGTTTTGCCATGTATTTTTGGAAACAGTAATACCTTCATTTCCACTTGCTACAGCAACAGTTGTTGAATTGGTCATTAACTTCCATTTTAAGTTCGTATAAGTATCAGAATCTCCCCATGTAAATTGAACTTGACCCTTAACAACCACTGTAGCAGTACTACTATTCTTAATCACAAAACTATATGCCCGACAAATCACATTATTATTATCATCAACACATTTATCTTTTCCACTTGCTCCATTAAAAGCCAATTGTAGTACATTTGTTGATCCATTTAATGATTTTTGAGGGACCATTTTACCATTAACATAAGATGAATTCGTTGGAGCAATCAATGTTGGTGTTGTAGTAAAAACTAAATTAGCGGTTGCAGCAGTACCAGTTAAGGTATTATTTGAAGTTGCAGTTACTTGGAAATACGCATACGTTGCACCTGTTTCACAAAGTATTAATGCTACTATTAAAATAAATACCGTTGCTATCTTCTTTGTATCCTTGTCTTTACTGTTATTGATATTAGCCATATTTTTAATCCTCCTCTACAAATGAACAATCAATTCTTCTCTAACCTGTAAAAGTAGAAGTAAGTCCTTGGATTGCATTACCAGAAGCATCAATTGCTTGTACGTCAACCTTTCCTGTAAACGTTTTGTTTCCATCACTAGAATATTGATCGTTGCCTGTTTCTTCTACCCATATTGCCACATACCAATAACGATAATAATTTACATTCAATTTTTGTGCACTTCCCAATGTTGTAACACTTTTTGCATTACCATATTTTGCTGTAAACGATGCAGGATAGGAATATGTAACTGACGCTGGAACTGAAGCCACATTATTTTCTTCCTTCAATGTATACCATTTTAAGTTCGTTATATCAGATGTTAAAGTTAAAAGTGAATTAATATTTAATGCTGCCGAACTTTTATTTTGAAATGTTATTTTATAAACTTGACAAGCTACGTTAGTATTTGCATCAATGCATCCACCATCTATAGCAGTTTTTAAAGCATTAGTACTTTTAGTTGTATTAGCACTATTTTGTGGTACCATAACACCCGTTCCTGTAGTAGCAGGTAAAACCTTAGTTACTATTAATTCACTCTCTACTTTTGCAGTTGTTCCAGAAATAATATTATTATTTGTCGCAGACAATGCAAAATAAGCATAAGTTGCTCCAGTAGAACTAACCATTAATGTAACAATTAAAATAACAAGTCCTATAATTTTATTTTTTTCTTTATGATTATTTGTACTCTTCTCCATTCTATTCCTCCATACTATTCAAATTAATTATACCAATATTTCTTTTTTATTGCAATATAAATATGGCAATCGCTTAAAAATTTTTTTGAAAATGGTGTATAATTAAAACATAAGAATAGAAGGTGTTTTAATTATGAACTTATTCGA
>CACXEZ010000138.1 GCA_902766815.1 uncultured Erysipelotrichaceae bacterium
ATTTAAATATAATTTAAAAAATATAGTTAAGGACTTTAAGAGTTGTCAAAAAATGGCTGATGAAATAAACTATGTTGTTTGTTGGGGTGTTTCAGAGAGAGATGAAGACGTTTTATACAAATCATTCGGTATTAAGATTGTTCCAGTTAATTTATCTGATTATGATAAAACGTGTAGATATATGCCTGAAACAACTCATAAGCTTGTTTATGCTAATGTCGCAAATCCAATTTATGTTATTGATTTGAAAATTGTTATTGAATCATTAAATAAAGATTTAAAAGTTTATACATTTGAAAAAGAAGATTAATTTGTTTAATCTTCTTTTTCTATTATTGATTCTATTTCTTTTCCTATTCTTTTTATTACTCCTACAACTAGGGCGTTTCCCATCATGAAGTATCTTTTTTTGTCTGACATTCCTGTGTCTGTCCAATTATCTGGGAATCCATTTATTCTTTCACATTCTTTTGGTGTTAGTAGTCTTGGTTTCTTTGTTTTGAAGTCTTCTATTACGTGTGTTGTTCTACTGATTCCACTTTCACTTGTTAGCATTGTTCTTGCTGGAGCATCTAGGTTATCTGGGAATGGCATTGAACCTTCTGTGTAATAGTATGGTTCTCCATTTGGTTTTACTCTTGGTATTTTTTTTGCTCCTTTTAGGAATGTGAATTTTTCTATTTGTTCTTTTGTTAGGAAATATTTTTCATTTACTGTTTCTTCTTCTCTTATGTTTCTTAATGGGAATATTAGGTTATAGTCTGATTTAACTTTTACTGTGTATATTCCTCCGTTTTTCATAACTCCTGCATTATAGAAGTTACATTTAAAGTTATTACTTACTTCTATTAGACTATCATATTCTGCAACACTTGTTTCTGTTATTTCTTCATATAGTTCTTTTATTGGGAATTGTTTTACAAACATTCCTTTTGAGAATATTACATCATAGTCTGTTTCTTTTTGCATTTGTTTATAATAGTTTGTTGATTTATGATATGCGAATATGTATGTTCTTCTTCTTTTTTGTGGTAGTCCATATTCTCCTGCATTTATTACTCTCCATTGTACATCGTACCCATTTTCATAGAAGCTTCTTAGTATCATTCCGAAATATCTTCCTCTTTGTTTAGCAGGGGATAGTAATAATCTATCTACGTTTTCTAATAAAACAAATGGAGGTTGTTTAATTGCTAATGTTGCTTCTATTGCCCACCAAAGTACTCCTTTTTTACCTTCAATTCCTTTACTATTTGAAAGTGTTTGTGCTACAGAGTAGTCTTGACATGGGAATCCTCCAACTAATAGTGTATGGTCTGGGATATCATGTTTATCTACTTCGAATATATCTACATTTGAAACTCCATCTGCACCAAATCTTTTTACATAACAGTCATATGCTTCTTGTGATTTTGTTGCTGGTTCCCATTGGTTTGCCCATAGACATTTCCAATTACCAGTTTCTGTTACTTTATCATCTTTTAATTCTACATGATTTAGTCCACAACGGAATCCTCCAACTCCTGCGAATAGTTCTACTAGTGTTTTTCTCATATTAACCTCCTGATATTTGTTTTATATGTATATTTATATTATAATTTATTTAAGTTAAAAGATCAACTTTTATCAGTAATTATTATATAATAATTAGTAAAAAAGATCAACCTTTACTGTTATTATTTTACATGATTTTATTTATAAAAACAAGATCGAAAGGAGTAATTTTATGTCAAAAAAATATACTGAAGAAGAAATAAGAGTTATTGCTCAATCATCACTTGGTAAAACTTTTGGAGAATTAGCTAAAATTAGTACTGATTCTGTTTCTTTAGGTGATGATAAAAAGAATGATGATGACTTTAATAAAGCTTATTTTGGTCATTTGATTGAGACTGATTTATTTGATTATGATATTAATTCTAATTCTGCACCTGATTTTGAAGATGCTGGTATTGAGTTAAAAGTAACTCCATATAAGAAGTTAAATGATGGTAGATTATCTGCTAAAGAGAGATTGGTTTTAAATATTATTAATTATATGGATGAGTATAAGAGAAGTTTTTATAATTCTCATTTTTGGTATAAGAATAATAAAATTCAAATCATGTGGTATTTATATGAGAAAGATAAAAAGAAAGAGGATTTAAGAATTACTCATGAATTACTTTATACTTTTCCAGAAGATGATTTGAAAATTATTAAGAAAGACTGGGAATTTATTATTAATAAAATAAAATCCGGTAAAGCTCATGAGTTAAGTGAAGCTGATACTATGTATTTAGGTGCTTGTACTAAGGGTGCTAATAAGAATTCTTTAAGAGAACAACCTTTTTCTAGTATTAAAGCTATGCAAAGAGCTTTTTGTTTAAAGACTTCTTATATGACTCAGTTAGTTAGAAAATATATTGGTGATTATTCTGATGTTGAAAAAGTATTAAAGAATAGTAATCTTGAGTTTGAAGATTACTTTGAATCTGTTTGTAATAAATATATTGGTAATACTGATGTTGAATTAGCTGATATGTTTGGTATGGAGATTACTGGTAGACGTAAGGATTTACATAGTAGTATTGTTAATGCAATGTTTAATGTTA
>CACXEZ010000139.1 GCA_902766815.1 uncultured Erysipelotrichaceae bacterium
ATTTAATCATCAAATTAGATTTAATAGTAATGGCGAATATAATATGCCTGTTGGAAAGAGGGATTTTAATAGTTCTATTAGAAAAAACTTATTAGAGTTTTGTAGAAAACTTGTTGTAAAAAATATTTCTTTTGTGAATACAGATTATAAAAAGTTTGAACTGGATTCTTTAACAAGTAATGACTTTTGCTATTTTGATCCACCATATTATTTAGGAGATGCAAGTTATAATGAAAATGATGGCTGGAATGAGTATAAAGAAAAAGAACTATTAGAGTATATAAATAAAGTAAATAAACATGGGATAAAATTTGCACTATCAAATGTAACAGAACATAAAGGACTAAAAAACGAGATATTAATTGATTGGGCTATAGAAAACCAATATAACATACATAATTTAAACTATAATTATAGCAATTCAAATTATCATTTGAAAGATAAAAATCAAATTACAAAAGAAGTATTGATAACGAATTATTAAATGGAGTGATAATAGTGATTGAGCAAGTAAAAAATTTTAGTCAAAAATCTTTTGTAAAGTATACAGGACCAGCAGAAAAGTTTGCAGAGGTAAATATTTTATTTGGATATAATGGAAGAGGAAAGACATCTTTAGCAAATGGATTAGTAGAAGAATTTTTAAAAGATTCAAATAATGAAGATAAGAATTATAGATTTTTTAATAGAAACTATATTACTAATAATTTAATGCTAGAACAAAGCAAAGACTCAAAAATAAAAGGAGTAATAGCAAATTTTGGGCAAAAAGATATTGATTCTGAAAAACAAATAAAGGAATTAGAATCAAAAATTATAGATACAAAAGAATTAAATAATGAAATACATAAACTAAATAAAGAAATTAGGAATGAAATTGATAGGATACATGATACCAAAAAAGGAAATGTTACTATTTCAAAAAAGCCTAAAAGCAAAAGTAATGAAGATGTAATTCAATTATATACCGAAGATATAAAAGAGGCAAAAAAAATAGAAGCTGATGAGGAAAAACTGCTTAATACCAAAGGGGATAATTCTATTGAAAATGAAAGAAATAGAATAGAAAAAATACCGATTCCTCAAATTTCTAGTTATAAAAAAGACGAAGTAAAACACATAAAAGAGATTTTTACAAAAAAATATGACAATATAGATATACCAAGCTCTAAAATTGTTTCATGGATTACAGAAGGTATAGATCTTCATAAAGAGGGAGAAAATTGTAAATTCTGTGGAGGAAGAATAGAATTAAGCAATATAAAAAACAAAATAGAACAATACAACAAAAACGAGAAACAAAAAGATTCTGTAATTTTGACAGGATTTAATAATAAATTAACAAGATATATATCAGAAATAGACGATTTAATAATGTTAAGAGATAATATAATAGTGAATTTTGAACAAGATTTAACTGCAAGCTTTGAATGCTTTGAGAATAGTAGAGAATTACTGGATAATTATCAACACATATTTTGTAAAAAGATAGAAGATATTAATGAAAACATCGAATTTGACGATGATAATTTTCTTTTAATAGTAAGCCGAATAGATGAAGCTTATAAAAAAATAGTAAATGAAAAAAATCAAATACTTAAAACGCTAAATGAAAAGGAATCAAAGATAAATGTACTAATAAAAGGTGCAATAGGATTAGAAATAAAAAGAAATACATTTATAAATAATACTATGAGTATAGTAAAAGAAAAAAGCGAAAGTCTAAATAAAACAGAACAACAGAATAAAGAAAACTTAAATAAGATAGATGAATTAAGAAAAAGTAAATCTAATACCAAAGATTTTGCGGATCATATAAGTATGATATTATCAATGTTAGAAATTAATTTGAAATTAGAAGTTGTCCAAAATGATTATGTGATAAAACAGTCTATTACAAATGATGTATTAAAAATAGAAGACATAAGTGAGGGAGAACAGAATTTATTAGCATTGTTATATTTTTATTATGAACTATTTAATGATAACGAACAAAAAAAATTAAAAAATGAAATAAAGATGATAATTATTGATGATCCTATAGCAAGTGTAGATGATGTTAATAAAATGTATGTTTTAGAATTAGTAAAAAAAGTAATTG
>CACXEZ010000140.1 GCA_902766815.1 uncultured Erysipelotrichaceae bacterium
CAAATGCGACATGGTTGATGATGCTGAATTATTAGACCTTGTTGAAATGGAAATTCGTGAATTATTATCTTCATATGGATTTGATGGAGATAACACTCCAATCATTAGAGGTTCTGCATTAAAAGCTCTAGAAGGAGATGCTGATGCAGTTAAAGCTATCAATGAATTAATGGATGCAGTTGACGAATGGATTCCAACTCCAGAAAGAGATGTTGACAAACCATTCTTAATGTCAATTGAAGACGTATTTACAATTACTGGACGTGGAACAGTTGTTACTGGTCGTGTTGAAAGAGGACAATTAAAACTTAACGACGAAGTTGAAATCGTTGGATTAAGAGATACTCAAAAGACAGTTGTTACTGGTATCGAAATGTTTAGAAAAACTCTAGATTATGCAGAAGCTGGAGATAATGCTGGTGTATTATTACGTGGTATTGCTCGTGAAGACGTTGAAAGAGGACAAGTTCTTGCTAAACCAGGAAGTGTTCATCCACATAAAAAATTCAAAGCAAGTGTATATGTTTTATCTAAAGAAGAAGGTGGAAGACACACTCCATTCTTCTCAAACTACAGACCTCAATTCTACTTCAGAACTACTGATGTTACTGGCGTAATTACTTTACCTGAAGGTACAGAAATGGTTATGCCTGGTGATAACATAGAAATGACTGTAGAATTAATCGCACCAATCGCTGTTGAAAATGGTACTAAATTCTCAATTCGTGAAGGTGGACGTACCGTTGGTGCTGGTAATGTATCTGAAATTATAGAATAATTAAGATATCCCAAAAAGATGACTTTACGGTCATCTTTTTTTGTGGTATGATAAAGATACCCATGAGAGGAGGAGAGTTATGAATTTGTCAAGAAATGATTCCAGAGTATTAGCAATGATAATATTATATCAAGTTGATTTATTTAATAAAAGAAATATAAACTATGACTTAGATGAATTAATAAAAAATAATACCATCAATATAGAAGGTGATATCTCATTCATTAAAGAACTTGTATATGGTGTAATTGAACATAAAGAAGAATTAGAGAAAACGGCCAACAAGTATCTAAATAACTGGAGTATCGCTAGATTAGGACTTACAGATGGTGCTATATTAAAAATTGCCATTTATGAGTTAATCTATACAGATACTCCTAAAAAAGTGTGTATTGATGAAGCAATAGAATTATCTAAAGATTTTTCGGATGAAAAAGTAGTAGGAATGATTAATGGAGTATTGGATAAAATTTATCACGAGGTTTTAAAAGAAGATGCAAAATAATTATATTACTATTACCCAATTAAGTCGTTATCTAAAATATAAGTTTGATAATGATAATAATTTAACTACTGTTTATTTAAAAGGAGAAATTTCTAACTTCAAAGCCCATACAAGAGGACATTATTACTTTACTTTAAAAGATGAAGGCAGTAGAATCAATGCAGTAATGTTTTCAAGTAGTGCTAGCAAACTAAAATTTTTACCTGTAGATGGAATGAAAGTATTAGTAACTGGTAAAGTAACCATTTACGAAGCAACGGGTGGATATCAAATATATATAAATGATATGTTAGAAGATGGAGTAGGAAATCTGTATATTGCCTATGAACAATTAAAGAAAAAACTAGAACAAGAAGGCTTATTTGATGCCACACATAAAAAAAGAATTCCTAGAATGCCAAAAAAAATAGGAATTGTCACAGCATCCACTGGAGCCGCCATCAGAGATATCTTAACAACAATCAAAAGAAGATATCCAATAACAGAAACAATTCTATTTCCAGCACTTGTACAAGGTCGTGATGCCGCTCCCGATATTGCAAAGAAAATAGAAATAGCAAACACTTATGATATTGATACACTAATTGTAGGTCGTGGAGGAGGCTCTATTGAAGATTTATGGCCATTCAATGAAGAAATAGTTGCAAGAGCTATTTACAACTCTAAAGTACCAGTTATTAGTGCTGTAGGCCATGAAGTAGATTTTACTATTGCTGATTTCGTAGCAGACTTAAGAGCACCAACACCAACTGCCGCAGCAGAATTAGCCGTAGTAGATAGAAAAACGGTGTTAGAATACCTAATGACCGCAAAAACAAGAAGCTATAATGCAATGAACACAAGAGTAAAAAAAGAACTCACTAGATTAGAACATTTACAAGAAAGTCATCCCCTAAAGAAACCAAGTAACATCTATGAAGTAAAAGAACAAAAATTAGATATGTTAATAGATAGATTAAATCTAAGTGTAAAAAATATAGTAGAGCAAAATCGAATACGCTATTTTCAAAGTAGTAATAGCTATATTTTAAATAATCCTATGATGCTAATCCTATCTAAAAAAGAGAACTATAAAAATTTACATAATAGATTAAATAAAGAAATAGATATTAAATTAACCAATGAAAAAACAAGATTTTTTAAATTAGAAAGTAGCTATATATTAGAAAATCCTAAAATATTATATCAATACAAATCTCAGAATCTAGATAAATTAATAGAAAAATTACAAGTATTAAATCCAATGAATACTTTGAAAAGAGGATATGCCATCATTAAGAGTAACGATAAAGTAATAAGTAACGTTAAAAAAATAAAAAAAGACGACCAACTAGTCATACAATTAAGAGATGGATTAATAAATACAAAAGTAGAAAAGGTAGGTAAAAAATAATGGCTGAAAAAAAAGAAGTAAAATTTGAAGAAAAAATAAAAAAGTTAGAAGCAATTGTAAATGAATTAGAAAGTGGAGAAGTAGATTTAGATGATGCAATTGAAAAATATACAGAGGCAATGAAACTATCCAAAGAATGTTCCGATAAATTAACAGAAGTAACAGAAAAAGTAAATAAAATTTTAAATGAAAATGGGAAATTAGAAGACTTTGAAGTAAGTGAATCATAAATTTAATCCCTAGTAAGACTATTCTTGCTAGGGATTAAATTTATTTAGATTCAACAATTAATTTAATAGCAGTTCTTTCCTCCCCATTAATCTGAATATCAGTAAATGCTGGAATACAAACTAAATTTTTACCAGATGGAGCAACAAAACCACG
>CACXEZ010000141.1 GCA_902766815.1 uncultured Erysipelotrichaceae bacterium
AGCAAGAAAACCATTTAAAGGTAGTTTAGTAGATAATGTAATAGAATATGGTGTTGGTGGAATAAACATTGATGAGTGTAGAGTAGGTAATGAAGAAATAAAATACTTTCCAACTAATTTAACAGAAGCACACGGAAATAAATTTGGTGTTGGTGCATATATGCCAAAAGACACAACGAAAGAACCAATTTTACATTCTGGTCGTTTCCCAGCAAACACTATTATTGATGAAACTGTTGCAAATGAAATGCCAGTAGGTAGTCATACAGGACACAGAAGTCAAAAAAGTATAGACAACTGTATCAATAATAGAAAAGAAAGAAAAGGCACAACACAATGTGATACTGGTGGCAATATAAAAAGTATTACAGAATATACCGATAGTGGTTCTGTATCAAGATATTTCTACTGTGCCAAGGCAAGTAAGAAGGATAGAGATGAAGGGTTAGATGGTTTTAAAGAAAAGAATACAATGTGTGATAGAAACCCAGAATTAGCAAGTGCTAATATGCCACAAAATAGAAGTGGGAATTTAAGAAAGAATACCCACCCAACTGTTAAACCAACTATTCTTATGCAATATCTAGTGAGACTAGTAACACCTAATGGTGGCACAGTATTAGACCCATTCAATGGCAGTGGTTCTACTGGTAAAGCAGTAATGTATGAGAACAAAGAAAGAGATAAGGGGTATAAGTATATAGGAATAGAATTAACAGATGAATACCTACCTATATCAAAGGCTAGAATAGAATATGTATGTAATTTAAAAGAAGAACAACCAAAAGAAAAACAATTAGAATTATTTGAAGGAGAATTAAGATGAGTATAATACCAACAATAATAGCAACTAATACAATAATGATGATGAATAACAATATGCGTATGCACGAACAACATAGAAGAAACATTAGAAGAAGAGAAGAGGAAGAAAGGGAAACAAAGAAAAAGAAAGAGGCAAAGAAATAGTGTTTGAATTATGGGCTAAAAAAAGACCTATTGATGGTAGAGGTTCACCTTATGAATGGATAACTAACTTTGATAGGGAAGAACAAAAGTTTTATATAACAGACCAATTAGATAGAGAAATATATCAAGAGTGTATGATAGTAAAAGACCAAAGATTAATAATGTATAGAGAGTTTGATATACCAGCAAGAATAACAACAAAAAGAAGGTAGGGTAGCCCCTATGTGTAGTGTAAGGAAATAATACCCCTATTCATTTTGGGGGTAGCCCCTCGCACCTAGCAGAGAGAAATAGTACCCCAGTTCGTTTTTACAGGCAAAGGGTTAGTATAAGGAGAAATACAATAATGTGTAAAAATATAAATGATAAAATGATTGAAATTATTTCTGATTTTCTAAATGATATAAAATATGAGAAGGTAGATATATCAATAACACCACCACATATTGAAGAAATATATGGATATTTAGATGGTACTGTGTATGGTAAGGCAGAAATGGATATACATATAGAATTTAATGATATATATAAGAAAACAAACGATATATTATCTACATGGGAGAAGATTACAAATAGAAAGAAAGATAAATAACACTATGTGTAAATATATAGCAGAAGATGTAATTATGTATGTGTGTATGTATGCAGAAGATACATAATGGGGAAGATTTGGCTTGAAAAAGTAGCAGAAGATTTTTCTCATCATGAAGAAGATAGGCAGGCTTTGAAGAAGATAAAAAGTTGATCTATTGAAGAAGATTTTATTTTTTTGAAGAAGATTTGAAAAAATTTTGAAGAAGATTCACGAAGAAGATTTGAAGAAGATTTGAAGAAGATTTGAAAACGGGGAAGTTTTAAAAATTTATGATATTCCTGGATATGTTGTAATGATATTATAATCTCAATTTTAAAACCAAAAACAAGCCAAATAACAAATAAAAACATAAAGGAGGTACAAATACTTTGAAAAATAAAACAAGCCTTAAAACGCCTAAAAATAGCCAAATAATAGGCGTACAATTTAATACAAAAAGCCCAAAATATAAAAATAAAAATTATTATTACAAAACTAATAAACAAGTAGAAAAGGGCGACAAGATTCAAGTTGATACATTTAATCACAAGGGCGTTGATGTAGTCGTTTCTAAGGTTAATTATAAAGGTAAAACAAGAAATAATTTAAAAACATATTAACCCAAAATAAAAAGACTTTTTTAAGTCTCTTTTTTAATACTTTTTTACCATATCAACCAACGCACTCCAAAAAGCAGATATAACAATAATTATAAAAATAAATATGTTTTTAATTGTATCAAAAATAATTTTTAATAATAAAAACCAATTAAAATCTTTTTTATCTTCCATTATATGCCTCCTTTAATGTTTTAACTAGTTCTTTTTTATCTTGTGTGTTATATTTTAATCTTAACATAGAAAGTTTTTTTATAAAAGTGCTTTTCGGATATTTTGTTAATTTTATTGATTCATTTACACTTAACCCGTTAGCGTTTAGATCTAATGTATTAATAAAATCTTTGATATTGTATTGTGTAGGTCGTCCGACTTTCTTTTTTGTTGCTTTCATTCCTTCTTTTGTTCGTTCACTTAGTAAGTCTCTTTCAAATTCTGACACGGTCGCAAATATTCCAAGTAATAACTTTGTGCTTGCGTCCATATTTTCGCCACCTTTTAAATTAAAACCCTCTTTTAAAATGATAACATTTACTTTTTTATCATATAATAATTGATTGATAAGTTCAAAAGTGCTGGATATCCCACCTCTTGAAAGTCTTGATAATGATTCAACTATTATAGTGTCATTCTCTTGTAATATATTAATTAAGTTGTCTAATTCTGGTCTGTGTTTTGCTGTTCCTGTGTATGTTTCTAAAATGTATTTACAATTTACGCCATCAATATAGCCTTTTTCTTTCATGATATTTAATTGTCTTTGATATAATTGTTTTTGTCTTGATTTTCTAATATAGTTATAATTCATGTTATGCCTCTATATATTCGCCGTTTTCATTTTTTATAAGTTCATAATTAAAGGTAAAATCACTAAAAAAGTTATTTAAAAAGTCGGCGTCATTTTCATTGTCTAAGTTGTAAGGTGAATAATATTCGTTTTCTATCATTATTTTTGCGTATTCATTAACTAGATCAATCCATTTATTAATAGTATCAATAATATTTTTAACCCATTTTTTATATTTTTTTGTGTTTTTAATTTTTGCCATTTTATCATCATTTATATAATAATCATAAATATACAAGTCATTTTCTTCTATATTTAAAATATATTTTCTAAAAGTCAAATTTACGTCGTCAACTTCTATTCTTTCACCAAAAATATCTATACTATCAAAATGTAATTGAAAATTTTTTACGCTGTCAATCCATCCTCCTTGACTGTTACTGTCTAAATAGATATTATCAAAAGTTATGTTTTTTATTTCATATCGTAAATTGTCTATATCACACAACCACCCTTGATATAAAACCTCTTGATAATCATCATAAATAATTTCTTGATTCTCTTCAATCGCTTTTTCTTTTTGTTGTCTTGTTAATTCTCCCCATGTTTTAATACAATATAGATTCTCTTTTGTTGTCGTTTCTTCTTCTGCTGTATCAATATTTATTTTTTTTGTTGTAATTATTTCCTTAAACCTTTTCATTTTTTTAACCTCCTTTTCTTTAAAATGGTAAATAATCAACACTGTTAGTACATTTTTGTAATTCGTTTATTGCGTTTGATATGTTTTCATCATTATAACTTGATTCGTCTTTTATTTTATATAATATTCTAAGCACTAGATCAATCCTATCATCAATATCATTAATGTTATATTTTATATAATCTAATACATAATTTTTAAATTGTTCCTTAGTCATTATTTAACCACCTCTAAATTATCAAATATTTCTTTTAATTCTAATATTTTAAAGTATTGTCTTTTAGTATAATTTTTGTTGTTTGATTCTAAATATTCAAGCAAATTTTGTATATATAATATATAATCTTTGTTGTCTGTAAATTCTATACCTATATTATTAAGTATTTTTTGTTTGTTAAAATCTATTTTCATAATTAACCCTCCATTTTATAATATTTTTGTGGTAAGTGATATTTTTCGTATTTTTCGCCTTTTTTCGCTTTTAATAAATAGTTATATATATTTCTTGCTGTATCTTGTAGATTCTTTTTAGTGTATTTATTATAAAAATCTTTTGTAAATAGATCATATTTTGGTAAAATTTCAAGATATGTTTTATCAGTAATAGTTAAGTCATCATTTATTGATTGTTTTTGATAGTAAAAGTCAAAGAAAGGGTTATCATCAAATTGTATATAATATAAGTAACCATTTAAAACAAATTGTAAGTATCCGTTATTTGTTACGATTCTTGTTGCTTTTTTGTATTGTTTTTCTAATATTATTATTTCTTCTAAATAATTAGTTATTGTTTTTTCTATGTTGTTTTTATATTCTTTTAACTCTTCACTTTCTTTTTTTTCTTCTAAAAATTCAACATATTTTTGTTTAGTTTCTATTTTTTCACTTATAGATCTGTTGTATATTTTTGTTTTTTCTTGCTTTTTCTCCCAAGTGCTAACCATAAAGCCACCATTTACAAGTATTATTTTTTTTAATTCTTCCATGATTAAATATTTGTTATAATCCCATGTAGTCAAGTATAATTTTTTCATTATAGATCAATCCTTTCTATTTTATAATTATTTTTTTTCGCCCAGTTTTCGGCTCCTTTTAGTGTTTTAAACTCTTTGCTTTTTGAATAAGTGCATAATAAATACTTTTTTTGCTTCTTTGTAAGGTTCGTTATAATCATCATAACTGTAAAAACTTTCTTCCTCCCAACCGTAACCATAATTAGTAAGTATTATATAAATATCTTTTGTTTTTCTCTTGTA
>CACXEZ010000142.1 GCA_902766815.1 uncultured Erysipelotrichaceae bacterium
GATTTCTTAGCAGATGTTATTGGTGTTATTGGTACTCATTCTTTGAGTTGGCATAGTAATGGTATTGATTATTATATGGCTAGTGATATTATTGAAACGGCAGAGCTTATTGATATTGCTAGATCAATTAGTGTACTTCCTGTTAGTAAATAAATGTTCTTTTATAAGGACATTTTTTCTATTGAAAAAAATGTCTATATCGTATATAATTAGGATGATAGAGGTGATTTGGTAGATGGAGAGATTAAATCATAAGGGATTTGCTATTACAGGTATTTTATATACGGTACTTATTGTATTTTTATTGGTGTTGGTATCTATTTTGGGGGGACTTCAGGCTAGAAAGATGATGTTGGAAAATTCTTTGATTGGATTAGAAGAATCTTACGTGGGTGATGATAGTCATAGTGATCAATATGTAGTGGAGGCTAAGACTCGTGGGATGGCTCCTGTTACTGGTAAATATATTTTTGAGGTAAAAGTTACTGGTGATACGAAAACTTATACTTGTTCTAGTTATTTGGTCAAAAATATGTTGATAGATTATCATCAGATGTCATTTCTTTGTGATAAGGGATATACTTATGGAACTGATTCACCGAATGAATTAACCTTAACTAAGGTCTATAGTTTTGAGGAGAATTAAGATGAAGAAGATTAATGTAGCTAGAGTAGTTTGGATTGTATGTTTATTTTTGTTGTTAATTGTTATACTTCTTATGGTGATGGATTATAAAATTAATTATCAATATCTTAATCATAATTATATTTATTTTTATGAATGTTCGGGAAACTTGTGTGTTAGTACTATTGAAGATAATCAAAAGTTATTGTTTTCGGCTTATGATTGTGGTTATGATGATTGTCCTAGTTATAAAAAAGATATTTCAGATGATTATGTTTTGCTAGAAGGTAATGATGGAAATATTCTTTATCAGTATAGAAAAAATATGGTTGTTAGTAAGGATTATGATGATTATGAATTTATTGATAATCATTATATCATTGTAAAGACTCATGGATTATATGGGGTTATTGATTTAGATAATACTGTTGTTATAAAACCTGTTTATGATGAGATAGGGATTCATAGTAATGGGTATTTAACTGGCTATAATATCAATTCTATTATAGTTAAAAAGAATGATAAATATGGCCTTCTTTCTTATAAAGATGGTAAAATGATTGAAGAATTTCTTTATACTGATGAGAATTTAGAAGAATTAGTTGCTTTTTTAAAATAGTGAAGAATTAAGAATTCATTGGAATAGAAAATAAGAAAAGATTTTTAAAAAGTTTAAAAGAGGGATATACTTTTTGCGGTACATTATGTTATAATGTTATTACTAGAAAGAAGGTAAAGAAAATATGACGGTTAGTAGTGTGATAACTATCTTACAAAAAATTATTGATATTTCCTTAGTTTGGTTTATCATTTATACTATTTTAAAAGGACTTAGAAATAATATTAAAATGGTTTTAATATTTAAGGGAGTAATTATTGTTGTTATTGTAAAATTATTAAGTGATTATTTAAATTTAACAACAGTTGGGCTTCTTTTGGAGTATGTTATTATGTGGGGGCCATTGGCGTTAATTATTATATTTCAACCAGAAATTAGAAATATTTTGGAACATTTAGGAAGACAACAGATTTTAACTAGACATCGTGTTTTAAGCATGGATGAAAGAGAAAAAATGGTATATGAAATCATGAATGCTATTGAATATTTGAGAAAATCTAGAATTGGAGCTTTGATTGTTATAGAAAGAGATGTTAGTTTAAATGATTATATTGAAAGAAGTAAGGGTATTTATGCGGATATTTCTTCTGAATTGTTAATTTCGATCTTTTTCCCAAGAAATCCATTACATGATGGTGGTGTTATTATTCAAGGAAATCGTATTACTAGTGCTGGTGCTGTATTCCCTATTAGTTTGAATACTAAGATTAATAAAAGACTTGGTACAAGGCATAGAGCTGCTTTAGGTATTAGTGAAGAGTCTGACTCAATTGCGATTGTAGTCAGCGAAGAAACTGGTAAAATTTCTATTGCGATTGGTGGCGCTTTGAACTATAATTTGTCTATTGATGATGTACGAATGACGTTGGTTGAGGAATTAAAACCAAAACATGAAATTCTTTTGGATGATGAATTCGAAGAAGATAGTGAGGAGGGTGATGCAGATGAAAATCGTTAAGAATCTTTTTAGAACAGTTGCAGCACTTTTTAGAACTATTTATAAAATTATTGATAAATTTATTATCGTACCAATTACAAAGTTTTTTGTTATAATTACCGATAAATTAGGAAATCGTACAGATCGATTTGAGAAATGGATTCGTAGGAAGAATACTTTGATTTTTATTTCTTTAGTGTTAGCGGTGTTATTGTTTCTTTATGTAGATAGTGAATCAACTACTATTATTACCGATAGTGCTGAGGTATTGTATGGTCAGAAGGTTAAAGTTACTTATAATAATAATTCTTATGTGATAGAAGGTCTTCCTGATAGTGTGGATGTTACTTTGATTGGTAGAAAGGTTGATTTGTATTTGGCAAAGCAATTGTCTGGTGGTGTCGTTACTGCTGATTTATCTAAATTAGGTGAGGGGATGCATACTATACAACTTGATTATGATTGTGCTATTCATTCTGTTGAATATAAGTTGGATCCATCTGTTGTTAATGTTACGGTATATCCTAAGATATCACAAACTAGAACTGCTACTGTAGATATTATTAATAAAAATAAGTTAGATAAAAAGTTATCTATTAGTAATGTAGAACTTGAAAATTCTGAAATTGTTATTAAGGGTGCTGAACATGTTTTGAATGAAGTTTCTACTGTAAAGGCATTAATTGATGCTAAGAAGATTGTTAATCCTAAAATTGGTGTGTCAGTTTTAGATGATATCAAGTTGGTGGCATATGATTCTGATGGAAAGGTGATCGAGGGGTTAGAAATGGATCCTAATAAGTTAAAAGCTACTATTACTATTAGTTCTCCAAGTAAAGAGATACCTTTAAAAGTTGTTCCGGTAGGTAACTTAGAGTTTGGTAAGGCTATTAATGATATTACTACTGATGTTACAAAGGTCACAATTTATGGAGATCAAGATATTATAGATGCTGTTGATTATATTCCAGTTGAGGTGGATGTGTCTAATTTGAATGAGAATAAGAGTTATGATGTTATTATTTCTAAGCCGTCTGGGGTGAAAGAAATTTCTACAACAAATGTTAAAGTAACTATTTCTTTGGGAGCTGAAGTAACTAAAGAAGTTAATGATGTTTCGATTGAAACGATTAATTTAGATGCTAAGTATAAGGCTGTTGCTGTGGGGGAGAGTTCTAGTAAGACAACAGTAGTTGTTAAAGGAACGAGAGATGTTGTTGATAAGATTGATGACTCTATGATAAAAGCTCAAGTAGATTTAAATGGTTATACGGAAGGTGAATACGAGGTCACTGTGAGAGTTACAGGTGATGATAATAAGGCTACTTATATTGCTAAAACAACTAAGGTTAAAGTTAAAATTAGTAAAAGAGAAGGTTAGACTTCTTTTTTTCTTGATATAATGATGTTTACTAAATAAAACATTGGTGATACAATAAATTTCGTTATTTTATATTAAGTTTTGATATATGAAACATGATAATTTTTATATAAAGATTATTTTCTGAAGGGGGTGATATTGATATGTATAAAAGTTTATTTTATCTAAATTTAGAAAAGGATAAAGAAAAATTAGAAATGTATCGTGATGGTATTTCTAGTGGAAAAATCATGAATTTTGATCAAACTACTCTTACAAGATTAAGAAAATTATATTATGGTTTTTATTCAGGTTTAATTTATATGTATTATGAGCCAACGAATTTTAATAATATTGGAAATAAGGTTGAATTATTAACTTATGCAATGGAGGATAAAGAATATCAAATAGTTCATGGTGATATTGATTCTACTCGTAATATTCCATTCTCTATGTATGGGGTGGAGCATTTAGATTTTAATACTTGGTTAGAAGTAAAGGAAGGACAGAAAGTATGGGTATATGATTTCTTTTCTATGTTAAAAATAGAAAAGAATGTATATTACAAATTAGAAAATCCTAAAGTTAATAAAGTAATACCTAAATCTGTAATAATGAGTCATCCAGGACGTGAAAGAGATGATTATTGTACTTATCATAATGGTTTTGATTTTATGTTGATTGATATAATACCAAATATAGAAAAAAAGATGGAAACACATCCTTTTAAGGAAATTCTTTCACCGGAAATAATTAGATTTAAGAAAGAAATTAATTTTGAAGATATGGTACTAGAATTTTCAACGAAAATGAAAAAGAAATTTCATTAAAGCAAATTTCTTTTTATCTTCTTAATACTAATATTTGTTTCTTTTTATCATCTCCATCGTAGGTTCCAACAAATTTATCACCAGCATAATAACCGTATGATGAATAATTAGGTGTTGGGAATAATTTTGACTCTATATTACCTAGATTATCTTTCATAACGTTACGATATTCACCTATTGAAACTATTGAAATTGGTATGATGTTATTTTTATTATATTTATCTATAAAGGTGTTAATTCCTCGTGTAAATGCTTTATATATTCTATCTATGTGAGATTCACTACAATAATTAATATTAATTTCTGTTGTATTAAATACGGCATAGCCTTGTTCTCTATTAACATAAATAGTCATTTTTGCTATTATTTTGTTAGTATGATCTCTGATAACAAGATTTTGACAACTATCAAGAATCATGCTTGCTCTCATTATACCGGCACCGGCACCAAGTATGTGAGCACAGCAGTTACAATATTTTCCTAGAATTAAATTTTCATAATCTTGTTTAGGTAGCCAGTGATAAGAAAAATCCTTTTCATTGTGTTCCACTAGATCTTCGCTACTATCATAAGAATAAACTGGTTCACCATCTTGATATTTTATTTTACTAAATATATTTCTAGGAGCATTTTTACTTTGTTCCATAATCATTTCGCTAATACTTAAAGCATAAGGTTCTGAATAATATTTTTGGAGTAAGCTTGCTAATTCTTTGTTATTTTTATTTATACCATCAAATTTTTCTACTAAAAAATAATCTAAACATTTATCAATAGTAACTTTTAGGTGTCTTTGTGAACCTTTGTGAGATGTAGAGGTTTTAGATATATCTCTGAAAGCATTATATATCATTACAATAATTCCAGATGTGTTTTTTTTTAGTTCGATTAACTTTTCATAATTATCTACAAAAAATATTATAAATTCATAATCTATTTCATCTCTTGGATTAATGCCACAGAATATTGTGTGGATATCATTGCCAATTATGGGATTAGTACTGTTTTTGTTGACCATTCTTTCATTTATGAATGTACTCATTTTTTGACTTATTCTTGCTTCATCAGAAAATA
>CACXEZ010000143.1 GCA_902766815.1 uncultured Erysipelotrichaceae bacterium
AAGGATGCTAATCATCAATCTAATAAGTCAGTATCTTTGGATGATTTATTTAATCGTATTCATGATGGAATAAAACAAGTTAATGTTATTTTGAAGGCTGATGTTAAAGGAAGTGAAGAGGCTGTTCGTAATTCTTTATTAAAATTGGATGTAGAGGGAATTCATATTAATATTATTCGTAGTGGTATTGGAACAGTAACACCAACGGATATTGTTTTAGCTAGTGCTAGTGATGCTATTATTCTTGGTTTTAATATTAGGCCTGATAATAAGACTATGGATTATGCTAAGGAAATGAATGTAGATATTAGACTTTATAATATTATTTACAAATTGGTAGAGGAAATGGAAGCAGCAATGAAAGGTAAGTTAGAGCCAGTTTTTGAAGAGAAGGTTATTGGTAGTGTAGAGGTTAGAAAACTATTTAAGTTTTCTAAAGTGGGAACTATTGCTGGTTCTATGGTATTAAATGGTATTATAAGACGTGATTCTAAGGTAAGAGTTATTCGTGATGGTGTTATTATTTATGATGGAGAAATTAATACGATAGCTCGTGAAAAGGATCAAGTTAAAGAAGTAAAACAAGGAATAGAATGTGGTATTACGGTAGAGAACTTTAATGATATTAAAGTTGGAGATATTTTAGAAGCTTACGAGATAGTGGAAATAGAACGCTAGTAAGCTTCTTTTTTTTGAGGATAAGAAGGACTTTCATCTTTAAAAAGCGAATAATATAAGTAGAGAGGTTATTTCTCTCTTTGGGATGTGGGGTGATAGGATGGTGATTATAAAAAGGAAAGAGGTTAAAAAATGATAGAATTAAAAGAAAATGTAGAATTTATCCCCTTAACTAGTGATTATATGTTTAAAAAGATTTTTATGGAAAATTCTGAATTGTTGAAGAAATTTTTAATTTGTGTATTAAAATTAGATATGAATCCTGATACTTCTCAACTTCGTTTTTTGAATAGTGAACTTCCTAAATCTAAGAGAAAAGAGTATAAGAAAACAGTAGATGTGTTGGTATCTATTAATGATAGACGGATTGTTGATGTAGAAATTAATACGGAAAGTTTTCAAGATATAAGTGCTAGAAATACTTTTTATATAGAGAAAATTATTTCTACTGGGGTTGAAAAGAGTACATCTTATCAAGAGATGAGTAATTATTATTTTTGTCAGTTAAATTTGAATGCACATGGAAGAGGAAATTATTTTTCTGATAAGTGTTTTACATTTAAAGAAAAGAATACAAATGAAATTCTTACACCTAATATAGAAATTATTTATAAATCACTTGATTATTATCGGGATATTTATTACAATAAGTGTGAGCTTGTTAGTAATGATATGTTGTGGTTGCTTTTGATTGCTTCGAAGGATTTTCATGAATTAGAGGGTATTGCCAAATTACTTATGAGTGGACAAGAATATGAAAAATTTATGAATAGTGTGAGGGATGGATGTATGGATGAATTTAGTATTGCAAATTGGGAAAGCGAGAAGATGGAAATGTTAGTAAGAACAACTAGAGAAAGGCGAAAAGAAAAAGAATTTAATGAACGATTACAGGAAGCTACACAGAAAGCTATGAAGCATGGATATGAAGAAGGAGTTGAGAAAGGTATTCAGAAAGGAATCGAGCAAGGAATTGAACAAGGAATCGAACAGGGAATTGAACAAGGAATTGAACAAGGAATTGAACAAAGTACTATCAACATAATTAAAATGTTATTATATAAAAATATTTCTTATGAGGATATAGCAGAAGTCAGTGGCAAAAGTATTGAAGAAATTCAGAAAATTGAGAAATCTCTTGATAAATAGAATTGACTATTATGATAAAAAGTACTATAATTTTCATACGGAAGGCATAATAAGACAGTGATAAGGAAGCAGTAGTAAGAATGATAGAAATAGACTAGAGAGTTAGCGTTAGGTGGAAGTTAATTATTTCTATTCTTATGAATTCACCCTTTAGTTTTAGTCGGTTGATCTCGTTAACGATTATAAGTGTATAATTTAATGTTATAAAGAAAGGTGGTACCGCGGGGAAACTCGTCCTTTTACCAGTGCCTTTCTTTTTATTTTGTGAAAGGAGAGATATTATGGATATGGAAAATATTAAAAAAGATATTGAAGATGCTATGAATGGGATAGGTAATTTACAGGCTTTGAATGAGTTGAAAGTTACTTATTTGGGTAAGAAGGGGATTATTACTGAGCTCAATAGTAAGATTAAAGATCTACCTAACGAGGAAAAGAAAAACTTTGGTCAAAAGGTAAATGAAGTTAGAAAGTTTTTTCAAGATCATTTTGACAATATCAAAGAAAAACTAGATAAGGAAGAGTTGAATAGAAAGTTAGAAACAGAGAGAATTGATATTAGCTTACCTGGTGTTTCTATTCCTAGTGGAGCTCCATCTATTTTGGATAAATTGATTGAAGAAGTAGAAGAGGTTTTTTTATCTATGGGATATGATGTTGTTGATGGACCAGAGATAGAGTTTGATAAGTATAATTTTGAGATGTTAAATATTCCGAAGGGGCATCCTGCTAGGGATGCACAAGATACTTTCTATATAGAGGGTAATGAGATATTACTTCGTAGTCAGACTTCTCCTGTACAGGTTAGAACGATGTTGGAAGGTAAAGGGGAGGTACCTGTTAGGGTGATATGTCCTGGTAAGACTTATCGAAGAGATAATGATGATGCTACACATTCTCACCAGTTTATGCAAATAGAAGGGTTACTTGTTGATAAGAATATTAGTTTAAGTGATTTAAAAGGAACAATTGAGGTTATTGTTAGGAAGTTATTTGGTCAAGATATCAACGTTCGTTTTCGACCTAGCTATTATCAATTTACAGAGCCTTCTGTAGAAGTTGATATAAGTTGCTTTAATTGTAAAGGAAAAGGATGCTCTATTTGTAAGAAGACAGGTTGGATTACTATTGCTGGAGCTGGAGTAGTTCATCCTAATGTTTTAAAAATGAGTGGATATGATCCAAAAGTATGGAGTGGTTTTGCTTTTGGGTTTGGAGCTGAAAGAATGGCTATGCTTAAATATGGAATTAGTGATATTAGAACTTTTTATAATGCTGATTTAAGAGAGATTAAAACTTTTGATAGAAAGGAGCAAGACTAATGATTAGTTTAGAGTGGGTAGGAGATTATATTGATATACATGATCAGAATTTAGAGGAATTAGCAGTTAAAATTACTACAGCTGGTATCAATGTAGAAAAAGTAGTTACTAATCATATTGATCATTTAGTTATTGGTGAGGTTATTAAGTGTGTGAAACATCCAGATAGTGATCATTTGCATGTTTGTGAAGTTAAAATCAGTGATACAGAAACCAAACAAATTGTATGTGGTGCTCCTAATGTGAGAGAGGGAATTAAAGTTATTGTTGCTTTAGTTGGTGCTGTTCTTCCGGGTAATTTTTCTATTACAAAGAGTAAGATTCGTGGAATAGAATCTAATGGTATGATTTGTGCTTTATTTGAGCTTGGTTTAGAAGAGAAAACGGAAGAGAACTATAATAAAGGAATTTATGAATTAGATAATAATGCTTCTGTTGGAGAGGATCCTATTCAGTATTTGGGACTTGATGATACTTGTTATGAATTGGATATTCATAAGCATAGAAATAATGATTGTTATTATCATATTGGTTTTGCTTATGAGATTGCTGCTATTTTAAATAGAAAAGTAACATTACCTAATTTAAGTTATATGGAAGATAAGAAGAATATTGAGGATTATTTTAAGTTAAGAGTTGATACGGATAAATGTAATTATTATATTGCTAAGATGGTTACTGGTATAAAGTTGGGAGAGAGTCCTGATTTTATTAAGAAAAGGCTTACGGCTGCAGGTATGAGGAGTATCAATA
Source organism: uncultured Erysipelotrichaceae bacterium (assembly GCA_902766815.1). The sequence continues at coordinate 3,903 of CACXEZ010000143.1, forward strand.
ATGTGGTAGATATTTCTAACTATGTTATGCTTGAATTTGGACAACCACTTCATTTCTTTGATAAAAATACTTTAGGTGATAAGATAGTTGTTAGAGATGCAAAAGATAAGGAAAAAATTGTTACTTTGGATGGTCAGGAGCGTACTTTAACATGTGATGATATTGTTATTACAGATGGTAAAAGAGCTGTTTGTTTAGCTGGTGTTATGGGAGGAGAGAACACTGAAGTTACTGAAAGTACAAAGGATATTTTAATTGAAGCTGCTATATTTGATAGTGTGAGTATTCGTAATACTTCTGCTAGACTTAATCTTCGTAGTGAGGCATCTATTCGTTATGGAAAAGGTCTTAGTTATGAATATACTAATATGGCTATGGATAGAGCTTGTTATTTATTAGAAAAGTATGCAGGTGCTACTGTTTTATCTGGTAAGGTCATTCATGATAGGATTGATAAGACAGTTAAACAGGTCAAGTTTTATCCTAATGATGTTAATCAGATTCTTGGTATGGATATATCAGAAGATGATATGAAAAAAGAAATTGAAAGATTATTATTTGATTATGAAGTAGTGGATGGAGAATTTATTGTTACGATTCCTTCTAGGAGATTAGATATCGATCCTAATGTTAATGATATTGCTGAGGAGATTGGCAGACTTTATGGATATCAAAATTTGAAATCTAGTTTACCTAAAGTTACTACTAGGAGAGGAGAATATAAGGGAGAGGTAAAATATAGAAAATTGGTATCTCATAGACTTAGAAGTTTAGGATTAAATGAAGTGAAGACTTATACTTTGGTATCACCTGAACTTTCTAAAATATTTAGATATGATGATAAAAAGGCAGTGGTTCTTCCTAATCCTATGGGAGTAGATAAGTCCGTTGTTAGAACAAGTATTTTACCATCTTTATTACAGTTATATCATTATAATAAGGCTAGAAAAGTAAAAGACGTATTTATTTATGAAGTTTCTAAAACTTATGATAAAGAATATCAAGAGGATGTTAAGGTCAGTGGATTATTATGTGGTGATTATTTGTCTAGTGGTTGGACAATATATAATCAATGTGATTTTTACTTGGTAAAAGGAATTGTTGAAAATTTGTTGGACTATATGGGATTTAAGAATCGTTATTCATTTGAAGTAGGAACTAGTAATGAACTTCATCCTGGTATTTCTGCTGATATTTTATTGGATAGAAAGAAGATTGGAATTTTAGGTAGAGTGAATCCCAATATTAGCAAGGATGACATTTATGTGTTTGAATTATCTATTAGTAAGTTAATGGTTGATGTTAAACCTATTAAATATAAAGAAGCTTCTAAGTATCCTGAAATAGAGAAAGATATGGCCTTTATATTAGATAATGGTATTTCAGCTTTTGAAGTTATGGATACTATAAAGAAATCTGGTGGCAGGTTATTACAGAAAATTAATGTGTTTGATGTATATTGTGGAAAAAATATTGGTGAAGGTAAGAAATCTATTGCATTTTCTTTAATTTTCTCAGATCATAATAGAACTTTAACTGATGAAGAAGTTAATGCTAGTTTTTCAAAAATTATTGAAGATGTTATTAAGAAGCATCATGCTACTTTAAGGGATAATTAATGGTAAAAGGTATCAGGAATTGAATTTCTTGATATTTTTTTGTTACTATTCATAGCTAAATTTAAAAATATAAATCCTTTTAAAATAAGACATTACATAAAAAAATTGTACAAATTATAGTTAAAACAGTTATAAATTAGATATTTTTTATTGAATTTTTGCAGCGGTATTTAAAGAAATTCCTTATTTTTAAAGATTAAATCGACTGTGAATAGTAACTTTTTTTATGCAAGTTTGTGTCAGGTTAAAAACATGAAAAAAATTTAAAAAGACATTTTATTCTTGTAATAAAAGGAATAGATGTCTTTTTTTAGTTAAAAATTTAC
>CACXEZ010000144.1 GCA_902766815.1 uncultured Erysipelotrichaceae bacterium
AATAGAGCTTCCGCTAGAAAGGGGGAAATAGAATTGTATACCATTGAGGAAGATAAAATAAGTGTTGTTCCGGTGGATTTTAATGTATTTTATAGTACAGCCAAGGAATATAAAAAGAATATTCGCTATTCTCGTGATTATACTATTTCAGAGAGCTTTTTTGATGAATTATGTTTTTACGTTTCAAATACGTCTAAAGATAAGATTTTTATTGATATGAGTAATATAGTTTCTTATCCAACACGTATGTTTACTAGGTTAGAGAAGTATATTAATAAGATTGTAATATATAATGTAGAGAATACTAAAATAAAACAAATGATAAGTGAAGATTTAGAATCTTTGAAATGGATAGATGGTACTATTGCGTATTCTGAAATAAATGACGAATATAGTATCGAAAATATGGTAAATAATTATTGTATAAAGGTGAGGAAAAAAGAGGAAATTAGGATTGTTAAAGGTGTTGTAAGCTGTGAAACAGGAAAAGTGCAATTATTAGAATCTTCAGGATTATATAGTAATTATTATGTAAATGTAAAAAAGTTGTTTTCCAATGTTGATGACTATTACTATATTATTTTCTCATTAGCAGGAGTTATAAGCAGGAAAATGGCACAGATACAGATAGATGCGTTTGTTTCTTCTAGCAAAAATGGAGCTATTATAGCCAATGTTCTTGGCGGTCTATTAGATATAAAAGAGATTCATTTAATTGGAGTGGGACCTAAATATTCTATGGAATTAGGAGACTCGGTTGAATGTATTAAGCAGGGGAAGAAATACGCATATATTTTTGACTTTATGTGTACTGGTACAGAATTAAAGATTGTTAGTGCACTGATTAATTCTAAGAAAGCATATTTACCTTATGCAGCGGGAATTGCAAAATATAAAAAAGATTTAACTCTCTGTGCTGTAAGGTCCGTGGATGTATTAGTTGATACAGGGGAAATGAATATTGATTATAAACTTGCAGGAGAAGAGAAATATTTAGTTTAAATTACTGAGGTGATAATATGTGTGAATACAAAAGCATACCTTGTATAAAGAAAATGGGAAAAGGTTATCAAGATATATTTGATGAAATGGTTAAAGCATATGCAGAAAAATTATCGTCAAGAATTATATTGTCTAATAGTGCATTTACATTGCATGATTTTGATCATCATTGCTTTAATATATATAAGATAATTAGTTATGTTATATTTAATGAGGAATTGGTTTATAAAGAAGATTATGGATTATCGCAACGAGAATTGTTGATTTTGAATTTAGCTGTTTTATTTCATGATATAGGAATGTCAGAAGTTTTAGGTGTAGCAAGGGAAAATCATTCTGTAAAATCTGCTGAATTTATTCAACGTGAATATGACGATGCTAATCGACCTTTAAGGAATAAAACAGATTTAACAATAAGCGAAATAAAGGCTTTAAAAGCAATTGTTGTGGCACATAGTAATATAAAGGATGGATCAGTTAGTGCTCAAGAGAACGGTTTATATTCCCACCATTTAAAGGATTATTCAGCTAAGAATGGAACCAAGATAAGAACAAAATTCTTAGCTGGAGTGTTGCGTTTGGCTGATGAACTAGATGTATCGTCAGAAAGATTAGGAACGGGAGAGATAGAGCAACAAATTGAGGAGGGAGAGAGAAAATTCGAAAGATTGAAAAAGGAAGCAGTTACGGAAGGGCAAAAGAGAGAAGTAAGGGAATGGGAAGGGTATATAGAATCTCATAAGCATTGGAAAAAACTTCATTTAATTTCGAATGTTCAAAGAAATGAAGATGGAGAAACTATAGAATTATGTGTAGATGATGAATATATAGAAAGATCTTTAGACGAGGGAAATACTGAAAAATCATTATCTCGTGACTTAGTAGAGATATATTTGGAGGTGGAAAAAAAATTACAAGAAGCTATTAAATTAGCTTTTGTAGGGAAAACTTTCAGAACTTATGTATATGTAAAAAAAGTGGAGCGTATTACACAAAATAAGACATTGGACAAGGAGATACAAGATAAGTTAAGTGTTTGTAGTTTGACGAAAGATAAAAAAGAAATTGACCAAGTGGTTGAACCGAAGGTTATAGAAGAATCTTTAAAAAAAAGTGTGCCACGAGTCATAAATCCAGAATTAGAAAAAATTATTTTTGATGAGGTGAATAAAAGAAATTTAATTAAATTTGGACATTATTTACTTAATGAAAAATATTGTGCTAGAGATTGGATAGATACGCAAGAGGTTGTAGAAACGAAAGTGATACTTAACAAAGTAGTAGAAGCGATTGTTAAAGATATCAATTCTAAAGAACATAAAAAATATTTTATTGTAGGTGTGGATTTAGTGGGAGCGTTATTGGCTTCAAGGGTTGCATTTTCATTGCAAAGTCCTTTATCATATATAGTTCCGGAAAAAGATGAGAATAACAATGCAAATCAGGAAATTGAGTTGAATATTGAGGAAGATGCGGAGATAATATTAGTAACAGATGCAATTGTAACTTATGATACAATACATAAAGCAATTTCGAAATATGGATTGGCTAATCGAATTGATTCAATTTATACCATTTTTTTTAGACAAAGTGATAAAGTAGAATGCAAAAGTGTTTATTTGGAAAAAACGCATAGTATTAATAATGCATTTTACATTGAACTATATGAAAAGGAAAAATGCATGTATAATAAAAATAAGTGCATAGCTCGAAATCAAAAAATAAATAAAGGAGAACAAAGTCATGAAAATAATTGAACCAAGTTATGAAATAATGGATAAAATAGAGGGGAATATAATTTTAAAAAGATTGGAACTTTGTGGTCGTGTTTGCTATAAGAGTGAAAAGGCGATTACAGAGGAGTCGGCTAAGATATTTATTCAGAACATTATAAAAAGCGGTCATGAATCTGTTTTGGAGCATGAAAAAGTGACAGTAAGAATTATCTGTGATAGGGGGGTTACACATGAAATTGTCCGACATAGAATTGCTAGTTATAGTCAGGAAAGTACAAGATATTGTAACTATAGTAA
>CACXEZ010000145.1 GCA_902766815.1 uncultured Erysipelotrichaceae bacterium
AACTCTTAATTTTATTCATAACATAATCCCAATTAACAGCCTGTTCAGGAAAGATGCCGGTATGTTTAAAATTAGTAGGACTAACCTTAAAAGTAAGATGTCTGTATTGAATCATCCACTCACTAGGTAATTTCTTTCTAAATTCCCAACTACCTCCACCTTTATTACTTCTGTGATATATTCCATCATATTGCTGCCAAATATCATTATTACTTTTTTTCCAAATAATCTGAGGATCAGGTCTTCTCAAAATATATTTTCCCCATTTTTCAATTTTTTCTCCATCACCACTAGAAAGACATTGATAATCATTCCAATCTTCACTAATACAAATCATAGTAAACCTCTCTTTCTAAAACTACACTAATTATAATATTAAACAGTTAAAAATTCAATTCATATATCAACAAATACTAATTACATTAATAATAAGTAATATGTTAATTCTAATAACAAAAATATCTCATTAAAAGAAAAGTTCAAAATAAAAAGTAACTATTTATTATGTCCTTGACTCTGATTATTTTTTTGATTCATATACCTAATATTTTTCTTTTGTATAAATCTATCTATCTCATCTATCCCATGAATCATGTCATATTTCTCTATAGTATTTTCATCAAAAGAATATCCTCCAACAATAGCATAATTAGAAAATTGATTCTTATGATGAAAAAACCATAAAGATTGTCTATCAGTAACATACTTAGGAAGATAAAAAATAGCAATACCAGCATCCTCAACAGTTTTAACAACCATATTACCATCTACAGCCAAAAGACAAGGAGCATCCTGATATTGACCGATATTAAAATGATACCCAAGTTTATAATTGTCACAAAATTCTTGTATAGCAGGTAAATGACTGTCTTGAATGTTTCTCCAAAAACATTCTTCTAAAATTTTATTTTCATCAGTAATAATATAAACAGATCCTCTCAAGTTCATGACATCACATCCCTATAAACATAATACCATAAAAATAGAAAGAATTTAATAAAAATAAACAAGTTTACAATATGAATATTGAAACCTGTATAAAATTTATTTAAACTCTTTCTTAACGCATTCATTTCTCATCACAGAAATAATTCGGATGAGAAAATCTAAATCATCGTCCATTAAATAAGAACATCCCTCTATAATTCTTTTAATTTTATCTTCCGCATTTTCGCTATTCTTCTCAATATTCATTAAAGTGGCCACATCAACCTTAAAATATAAGACTATATCTCTAATAATAGATAAAGTAGGCTCTGACTTACCAGTTTCAATTCTAGATAAGTAATTTCTATTTATTTTTAGGATAGCAGCCAAATTTTCTTGAGATAAATCATGACTCCTTCTTAAAATCTGTACCTTATTTCCAAATTCCATACTACACACTCATTTCTAAAAAATAATTACCTTAATTATAAACAAATATTTAAAAACAAAAATAAAAAGCATGCATTATTAACTATTTTGGTAACAATATTACCAACCATTGCTCAAATGGCAGATAAAATCAAAGCAAAAAATTGACTTCATAGCGATTTTTGATATAATATACAACAAAAAGGAGCGAAATAAGGTGAATTTTCGATATATCAATACAAAAAAAATTAGAAAAATAATTAGACAATCATTAACTTTATCATCACTTTCAATATTACCACTTAGTGTGATGGGGTGTTCATCTGATGAGAATAATATAACGACAGGAAGTATCATATATGAGCCAGGGGAACATCATCTAACTCAAGTAAAAAGAGATTATAATTTATTCTTAGGAAAAAATGGAACATATTCATTAGATGCACCAGCTGGATATAAAGTATTAGATTATGATTATGATTTTGATTTAGATAACAAATTTGAATACAATGATTACATTTATGAAAATACTGAAAAAATAAATACTAATGATAGAAATAAATTTGGAACGCCAATAGAAGGAACAATAGTGGAAAATAACAATAATGTATATAAAGCAGGGGAACATAATCTTATTAGTATTAATAGAAATTTTTCTTTGCTAGGTAAATTTAACGAATTAAAAACATTAGAAAGCATTGAAGGATATGAAATAGTAGATTATGACTATGATGTAACTAGTAACTTTGAATTTGAAAATATTACTTATACTAATAAAGTAGATGTGCAAATAGAAAATAAAAATGAATTTGGCATACCAATCAAAGAAGAAAATAAAGAAAATAAAGACTACTATGATATAGGTGAGCATACAATTGTACAAATAATAAGAGAACTAAACCCATTCTGGGGAAAAAATGAGACAAAGATAATTAATGCACCATTAGGATATGAAGTAATAGACTATGATTATGATAAATTAGACTATACAGAATATGAAACAATCATGTATAGAAATATTGTCAAAGTAGAAAAAAAAGAAAATGATTTTGGAACACCACTAGAAGAATGCAGAAACGACGAAGTATACATTATAATTAATAGAAACTTAAATCTTTTTATAGGACTAAACAAGCTAAAAGAAGTTCCAAAAAAGGCAGGATATGAAATCATAGATTATGATTATGACAAAAATGATAGCTTTGAGTTCGAAACTTATGTATATAAAAAAATAGATAAAGTAAATAAATGTTACTATTCACGGCCTAGATAGAGATTAAGTCTCTATCTTTTTACTTTTATTATAAACTATATTTCTTTAAAAGTAAGGTCTATC
>CACXEZ010000146.1 GCA_902766815.1 uncultured Erysipelotrichaceae bacterium
AAGAAACAATTACTTACATAAAATCAACATATTATTATATATGGGGAAAGGGGCTTTATTGCCTCTTTTAAATATTTATACAAAAAAACTTGTTTTTTCTTTAAGTATTTTCAATGCAATAGCATAAAAAGTTATTTTGCCAAGTAATTTAAGAAAAATTATTTGCCACTTTTTACCACGTTTATTTTATATCAAATCACTATCCTTAATAATAAAAATATTATTATCTTTATAGAAAGCATAAAACACATCTTCTATAGAAATATTTTTCCTATCTAACATATCATAAACCCATTTTTCATCTTTATTTAGAATCTTTAAAGTGTTTTCTTGAATACTACTATCCAAAATAATAGGAAGCGGCAATGGCGTTTTCTTCTTTTCTTTAGGATAAGAAAATACAGATAAAGTACCATTATTCTCTAAAATAGCATATTCAATCTCTTCAATAGATCGATATCCTTTCTCTCTAATTTGTACAAGCAAATCCTCTAAATTATACTTCTGCTTCATCATTTCCTTATAATTAACCCTACCCTCTTTAATAATAATAGAAGGATTACCATCCAAAAAAATTCGAAATTTAGGTTTTTTTAAAGTTAAAAATGCCAAAGTAACTTGTAGCACTAATAAAGTAAGAATCGGAACCACCGAAAATAAAATATTATTATCATAATTCTCAATACTAATAACAACTAACTCCGCTATCAAAATAGATACAATTAAATCAATAATTCCTAACTGTCCGACTTCTCTCTTACCCATAATTCTATAAACAATAAAAATAAAAAAATAAAAGAAAATAGTTCTTATAAATATTAATAATAGATCCATATTATCACCAATCTTATTATGGAACATATTCTATTTTTTTATACAATACATAATATATATTAGGTGATAAAGATGTTAAAAAACTGGCTAATCTCTATTGGTTATTTCTTCGGAATGTTTTTAGTTGCTACTTTCATAATCACAATTTTAAATTATTTTAACTTGTTAAGTTCTAATATTATTACTATTATAAAATTATTAATTCCAATAATAGCTATTTTTATAGTAGGATTTAAATTAGGAACTAACAGCAAACAAAAAGGATATTTAGAAGGTCTTAAAATTGGCCTCACCATCATTAGTATTTTTATACTATTAGTACTTTTACTAGATACAGTAACAATAAAATCATTTCTTTATTATTTGATTCTACTACTTACCTCTATCTTAAGTAGCATGATAGGAATCAATAAGAAAAAAATTTAAAAAATATAATTCTGACTCTTGTCAAATAATTATAATTATGATATGATTATATCACTTAACGAAATTATTTGACTTTTGGCGAGATAGCTCAGTTGGCTAGAGCGTCCGGTTCATACCCGGAAGGTCGAGGGTTCGACCCCCCCTCTCGCTACCAGTAAGATTTATCCTCACAAACTTGAAATATAGTTTGTGAGTTTTTTAAACATATAAAGATGATGACATTGCGACACCACTGGTGACACAATCGAGTTAGACTAACAATTTACTTATTTTAAGTAACACAGAAACTGAAGAAAAAAGAGAATTCTATTTAAAAATAGCTTTTAAAAAATATTCAAAAAGAGAATTAAATAGAGCAATCTTTCCAATCAACTTAAAAGAGCATATTCTGAATATCAGAAATTTTCATAAAAAAACTATAGTAATTAAATCATACTATAGCTTTCTTAATTATTAATATCTATTTCCCATACTAATCTCCTTGTTTTTTTTGACTATATCCTTTGAAATAAACACCATGTAATTGGGGATAAATAGCTTTATTAAAAAAATCATCATTCTCCAAAGAAATAACTTCATTAATTGATAATAGCACCTCTTCATTATATTTAGAAAAAGTAATACCGCTCTCCATTTTATCCTTACACTTACTATCACTCATTTTTTTCATATCAGCAAGTGTTGCTAATTAGCTTTCAATTCCATTATTTTCTCTAATATCCCTTATACCCATAGCAGATACGATCCAAATACTAAAAAATCTCTCCCAGCAATAAAGCCATTTAATGCAACTCCCATACATACAGCAACTGAAACAGCCAAATATATCTTTCCACCAACACCACAAACCAAAATTCATAACATTAAACTTTAGTATTAATAATAAAATTATTATACATTAACTTTTCTTTTAATTCTTTTATTAAATTATCTATTTTTTCTAAATTATTTTCTAATAATAATATCATACATATTATCACTATCGACATCTCATACTGTAATATGACCTTCCCTATCCATTACCAATAATTCAGTATCCGAAACATATACATATTATTTATTCACAATAAAACAATCTCTCATATAACACACTATATCACAAAAAAATATTTAAATATTTATATAAACATCAAGTGAAATAAATGAAACAAATTAAAAAAATGTTTAATAATAACATTTTCCTACTTTTATTTTTTTAAAGAAATGTTATAATACTAATGATTTTAAGGAGATGAAAGAATGCAAAATAAAATAATATTAACAACGGATAGTGGAATGTGTCCAAATATGGAACATAATCCCATTATCATTCCAGATCAAATCACTAGCAGTAATGGAAAAACCTATCGAGATAATAAAATTGACATTACAACCGAAGATATTCTAAATGATAAAGAAAACACTTACAAAACAGCAGCTCCTTTATTAGAAGATTATAAAAATACATTTATAAACCTATTAGAAAAAGGATACGATATTATTCATCTAAGTCTAGGAAGTGGTATCAGTTCTTCCTCAGTAAACAACGCTCACTTAATTGCAAATGAATTAAATGAAAAATACAAAAATAAAATATATGTAATAGATTCTCTCACCGGCTCTATTGGAGGGACTTGTTACTATGAAGCAGCATATCAAAAATTAGTCAAAAGCAATCTACCTGCAAAAAAATTAAAAGAAGAATTAGAAATATTAAAATCAAATATTAAAACTTGCTTCTATGTCCCAGATGCCACAGGTTTTATCAAAAGTGGAAGAGATAATTCTAAAAAACATTCGTTTAGTAAAGGTGTACTTAGCCTATCTTCAAAAGTATTAAGTATGACAACCTTTAAATATCGAGTTGATTTCTATGAAAATGGAGATTTATTTTTAAAAAAAATATTTAGAAGCTCAAAAACCAATGGTATGATAAACATGACAAAAGAAATAATTAATTCTAATAATATGGAAAATTATGATAATGCTTTCTGCGCTATTGGTACACTGCATGAAAAAGACATATCAATGAATGTCTTGTATGAATATCTATCTTCACTTGGATACTTCAAAGAAATTATAAAAGAAGAAATTGGAAATGTTGTTGCCCCATATGGATGTAATGACTTATGTGGTATATCGTTAGTAAGAAAAAAATAAAAAAAAGAGTTTTTACATTAAACTCCTATAAATTAATAACTCTTTTAATTTCAATAGGTTTTCTTGTTAGCATGGACTCTGTTTGAAACCATGCTTTTTTATTTTTGACATTATATTGAATAATCAATTTATTGTCCTTTCTCCTCGTTAATCGATAAATCAAAGACTTATCAGTAATTGTCTTTTCAACCATAATAATCCCCCTCTTCATTAATTAATAGTTACCTATTATAACAATATTTTAAAAAAAGCAACAAAAAAAGAAAAAAATTGAACTATAATGTATAAACATATTAGAAACTTTAAACATTAAAAGAAATTATTCTATATAATATACTATAGATTGAAAGGTGCAAAAAATGACAAAAGAAATAAAAAATTATTTAAAAAAATTAGAAAAAAACAACAAAATCAATTATCTTTTCTTTTGGAAATTTTATCTAAAGCCAAAAGCTATTTTAAATGATAAAGAAAACAATAACAGTAACATACTAATTGAAAATGAAGAATTCTTCACATTTTTAAACCTGTGCCTAAAAGATAAAGAATTTATAGCAAAACTAGATGAAGCATCAACGAAAAAAATAAGATACATATTATTTGATAGAAAAGAATACCTAGAAAATAGTATCCTAGATGAACTCTATAAAACAAACTTTAAAGAAAATACTCTATCCAAAAGTTATTTTAATAACTTAGTTCTTACATTAAATTCTAAAAGAAACAACCTATCTATAATAGATAATCTAATTAAAAAAATTACATTTTTAGAAGAACAATATTGTGAAAAAAACATTCTACCAGAATTAGAAAAGAAAAAAATTTTCAAAAAAATAACTGAAGATGATTATCAAAATATTTCAAATTGCTATTTATTTGCAAGACATGGAAAAGATAGAAAATCACTTCAATATATAGTATGTGATAATGATTTTTTAGACATTATTCAAAAATATTTATTAAACTACGATTTACCAAAAGTTATTATTAATAATATCATTGAAATATTAGAAACTGGAATCAACTTAAAAATGAGAAATACAACCCATTATAATCTTTGGAACTCTTATCAATTACCAGAAGAAGAAAAAATTAAAAATTTCAAAGCAACAACTGCAGCAAAACTAATTGATTCATTAAAACAAAAGAAAAGAACTAAACAAAAAATTATTTATATAAAATAAAAGAATTAGAAAAATCATGCAAATTCTAACTCTTTTTTGATATATTTAAATGATGATACGCTAAATCAGTAACCATTCTTCCTCTAGCAGTTCTTTTTAGCAAACCAATTTGTAACAAATATGGCTCATAAACATCTTCAATAGTAGAAGATTCCTCTCCAATAGTACTAGCAAGAGCCTCAAGACCAACCGGTCCCCCATTATATCTCTCTATAATAGTAATAAGTAAATGATAATCCGTATCATCTAGACCCAGTGCATCAACCTTTAATCTTCGCAATGCATCCTGTAAAATTTCTAAAGTAATGATTTCACTTCCACTAACCAAAGCAAAATCTCTTACTCTTTTAAATAACCGATTGCATACTCTCGGAGTTCCTCTACTTCTTTTTGCAAGTTCATAGGCAGCATCATCCTCTATATCCATTTTTAATACCTTAGAAGTTCTCTTTACAATTTCATACAATTCATTCTCAGTATAATAGTTTAGTTTTGATATAATACCAAACCGATCTCGCAAAGGAGCAGATAAATCCCCAGCTCGAGTAGTAGCACCAACTAAAGTAAACGACGGTAAGTTAATTCTTATATTTCGACTAGAACCTTCACTTCCAACAACAATATCCAAACAAAAATCCTCCATAGCAGGATACAAAATTTCCTCTATAAATTTAGGAATCCTATGAATTTCATCAATAAATAACACATCATTTTCTTCCAAAGTAGATAAAATCGCCGCTAAATCGCCGCTCTTTTCAATAGAAGGACCACTAGCAGTTTTAATATTACTACCAAGTTCATTAGCTATAATATAGGCTAACGTAGTTTTACCCAATCCTGGCGGTCCATAAAGTAAAACATGATCTAAAGATTTTTTTCTAATCAAAGCACTTTTAATGAAAATATTCATATTTTCCTTTACATCTGACTGCCCAATATACTCATCCAAGCTTTGTGGTCGAATAGATAATTCATCTTCGTCTTCTTTTAGCATACGACTAGTAATAATTCTCTCATCCATAAATACCCTCCTTTTATGCAAATAATCTGTTCAACTTCTTGCAAATTACTATCTCATTTTATCATAAATAAAGATATAGAACAAGAAAAAAGACTATTAAATAGTCATTAATTCATCAGTTTTTTGAGCTAACTTTTCTTCTATTTCCTTATTGTATTTATGAATCAATTCCTGTACCTCTTCATTAGCTCTTTTCTCTGTATCTTCCGGAAAATTTTCCTTCTTAATATTATTATTGGTATCTTGCCTAATATTTCTTAAAGCAATCTTACCATCCTCAGCAATTTGTTTTACTTGCTTAACTAATTCTTTTCTTCTATCCTCTGTTAAAGCTGGAATAACTATAAAAATAACCTCTCCATTATTATTAGGAGTAACTCCAAGATTAGCTTCAAAAATAGCTTTCTCTATACTACCTAAAGTGCTCTTATCAAAAGGTTTAATAGATAATTGTCTAGCTTCTGGTACAGAAATATTAGCAAGTTGTTTCAAAGGAGTTGGTGTCCCATAATACTCCACGTTAACACCATCCAACATGGTAGGATTAGCTCTTCCAGCTCTCACATTCAAAAACCGCCTTTCCATATTACTGATAGCTTCATCCATTTTTGTTTCACATTCTAATAGTATTTCTTCATAGTTCATTTTATTTTGATTCCTTCTTTCCTTAGATAAAATAATTCTATCATGAATTTTCTTAAATGAAAAGTATTTTCGAAAATCTTAACAGCATTTTCTCGAAAAATTTGTTACTATTCACGGCCTAGATAGAGATTAAGTCTCTATCTTTTTACTTTTATTATAAACTATATTTCTTTAAAAGTAAGGTCTATC
>CACXEZ010000147.1 GCA_902766815.1 uncultured Erysipelotrichaceae bacterium
TTAAATTTGATGATGTACGCTATATTATGAAGAATAATGGTGTGATGACATCATTTACTTATGATGAGGCAAGTACAGAAGAGATGCTTGCTGTGTTAGATTATGCTATTCGTAATCATGTATCTTTAATGAAAAATGATATAAAAGAAAAGATAAGGCAGAAATAATTACGTCATATTATTTAAAGTATATAAGTTATAGGATGTGTCCTATGGCTTTTTCTTTTTGATTCAAATAGTTTTTAATAATTTATAAATTTATGTCTAAAATTATTTAATTTATGCTATAATTTTCTTATAAGAATAGGAGGGAAGATATGGACAATTATGATAGTATTTTGAAAGAAGATAAGGTTTATCAAGAGCCAGAGCCTATATTTAGAAAAAATAAGTATATTAAATATATTTTTATAGATTTAATGGTGGTTCTTTTAATTTTAGGAATTAGTTATGTTGTTTATTATCAAACTGTTTTGTCTTCACAAAATATTTTACTTTATGATATGGAATATTTTCATAATGTTATAGATTCTCTATTAGTTCCTTTTCAATTGGATACTTTAGATTGTTATAGTTTAGAGGGGACAATTAACTTTGATGAGTATTATTATAATTATGATGTGATTCGTGATCATGAAAATATTCGAATTCATCTTTCGGATGATACTACTGAGATGGGGTATTATTTAGAGGGAACGGTTCCTTATCTTCAATTTAATGATTTTAAAGATAAACAGTATATTAAGAGTGAAGATAGTAGTTGGCTTAATGTTTATCAATCAATTCACTCTAATTTTGAACAGTGGGTTAATGATATTTCGTTTGCTAAAAAAATTTATTTTGATGAAAAGAAAGCTATTGTAGAAGTTAGTTTTACTTTACATCAACAAGATATTAATCAACTTTTGGGAACTTCTTTGCTTGATGATGATGTAGAACTTATTTTTACATTGAAAAATAATGCTTTTACAGATGAAATTGTATCTTCAAAAATAGTTATTAATAATAAGTCTTTAAATACAAGAAGTGTTTTAACTTATCAAGATCATATATTTTTCTTTACTGATAATAATGGGAAAATTACAAAGTATACTTTGCAGATGAAGCATGACGATTTTATTTTGAAAGTTGTAAAAGATGATATTTTGTATAGTATTTTAAGTGGCACTAAAAAAGAAAATAGCTATTTATATAGCTATCAGATTATTGATAAGATTTATAATTTAAGTTTTGATATTAATTTTAATGATGCTAATACTACTTATAAGTTTCATTCTAACATTGAAAAGGATGGGGAAAAGGTGGAAAAAAGTTTGAGTATTGTCAATACTTTTCTTTTTGATGGTGTTTTAGAGGAAGATGTTAGTAGTTCTATGGATTATTCTGCGTTATCTGAGGAAGAACAACGTTTTTTTAGTGAACATTTTGATGATTTTATTTTACCAATAAGGAAATTTATTGATGAATACAAAGATGGTATCGATTAGATTTAAAACTAAAAATACTAAAGTCATTTTTTTCGGAAATAGGTTTAGAATTTTATCTATAAAGTCTTTCACATAATAAATATAAATTGTACCTAGAAAACCCCAAACTAAGGATAATTCTAGACATATATATTTTCCAAAGTGAAAACTTTTTTTGCTGTAATCCCATAAATCTATTTGAAAAACCCTAGATAATATATTTCCTCCTAACCATTCTGTTAAAGTAAATACGATCATACAGGTTAAGAATGTTACTATCAATTTTTTTCTTTTTGATAAATTGAGTTTATCTAGAATATATTTTTTTGTAAGTAATAGTAATAGAACACCAAAACCGTATACCATTGTAATAGGACCATAGAAAATGCTACTGTGTCTTTTGCTTTTTCTGATTTTATAGATGGTACTTTCTAGAATGAAACCAAATAGAGAGTAGAAGTATAGAGAATTTAAATAGTAGTACATAATATCACCATTATCATTATGGACACAAAAAAAGAATAGTATTCAAATTCACTATTCCTTTTATAAATTTTATAACTATTTTGTTTGGTTGTAATTTGATCCGCTTAATTGATTTTCTCCTAATTTAACTAATCTTTTAGTGATTTCACCACCAACTGATCCGTTAGCTCTAGAAGTAGCATCTGGTCCAA
>CACXEZ010000148.1 GCA_902766815.1 uncultured Erysipelotrichaceae bacterium
ATTAATTTTAAAGCAAAAAATTGATTCTGTGGAAAACACAAAATCAATTTTTTTAAATTTCACCAATTTTTACCTAAACTCAAAATTAGAATTTTCTAATTTATCTTTTATTTTATTTTTATATTAAAATTATTTGTAGAGAGGTGAGTTATATATGGCTTTTATTCCAAAGAAAACTAAAGAAAAAGAACCATCTGTATATAAAACTTTATATTTAAAAGAAAATTTAGTGAAAGAAATAGATAAAATTGCTAAAGATAATGATACTTCTTTTAATAATGTGATCGTTAGTATGATAGAGACTTGTTTAAAAATGAAATAGATATTCTATTTTCTTTTAAACAGTCTTTTCTTTTTCTTTCTATGTATATTTCCATATAACTTTTCGGGATTTGGTCTTTCTAGTAGTGCTTTTTTATAATATAAGATTTCTAATATTTCTCCTCGAGAATATTTTTGTGATTTTAAATTAGGTGTACTTAATCCCTCTTCCTTATATTTTATCAACCATTCTCTTTCAAAAAGAATGGAGTTATGTTTGGTTATTTTTGGAGTTTCTTCATACACTCTATTTATGTATGAAAAATCTTGTAACTCTATAGCTTCATGATATAATCTATCATGTTCATCGTTTTCTAATTGATTATATTTTATTTCTATATGTTCACCTATAGACTTATTGGGAAATTTGTGTACTGGAAGAAAATCCATATGTCCTTCCAATATTGCTTTATCTATCCATAATTGATTATATAATATTGATGTTTTTTTAGTTATTTTTTCCATAATATTCACCTTACTTTCCTAAACAAAATCTTTGAAATAATTCATCTATTAATTCTTCTTTATAAGTTTCCCCTATAATTTCGCCTAATGATTCCCAAGCATTTTTTATATGTATTTCTACTATATCTATTGGTTCTTGATGTTCTATTGATGATATAGATTCTTCTATATAATTAAGTGATTTTTTTAATAAAGATATACTTCTTGCGTCACTTAAATAGGTTAAATCTTCTGTTTCTAACTCTCCTAAATTAAATAGTTCTATTATTTTTTGTTTTAATTGGTCTATACCAATGTTATCTTTTATACTTATCTTTAAATAATCATTGGGTAATTTAGATAAATCTATTTTAGAATCTAAATCTATTTTATTAATTAATACTATACATTTTTTATTTTCTACGAGAGATATTAATTTGATATCTTCTTTCGTTAAATATTCATTATTATTTAACATTAGAAGGATTAAATCGGACTCATTTATCATTTTTTTACTTTTTTCTACGCCTATTTTTTCAACAATATTTTCTGTTTCTCTGATACCTGCTGTATCTATTAAATTTAGAGGAATTCCATTTAAATTAAATGATCCTTCTACTATATCTCTAGTAGTTCCTTCTATGTCAGTTACAATTGCTTTTTCTTCTTCTAATAAGGCATTTAATAGACTGCTTTTTCCTACGTTTGGTCTACCTATAATTCCAACATTAATACCTTCGTTAATGATTTTTCCTTCTTCAGATTTTGAGATAGTATATTTTAATTCTTTTTTTAAATCTATTAAATTGGGATATATTTTTTCGTTGGTTAATATTTCTATATCCTCATATTCTGGATAATCTATATTTACTTCTATGTTAGATATGATACTTACTAATTTTTCTCTTAATTTTTTGATATTGTCTGTTACTGTTCCATTTAATTGATTGATAGATAATTTTCTTGCTTTGTCCGTTTTGGCAGAGATTAAGTTCATAATTCCGTCTGCTTCAATTAAATCAATTCTTCCATTTAAGAAAGCTCTTTTAGTAAATTCTCCTGGCTCTGCTAATCTTGCTCCATTGGTTAGTAATAGCTCTAATACTTTGTTAGTGGTTGAAATTCCACCATGGCTATTAATTTCAACAATATCTTCTGTTGTAAATGTTTTTGGAGAAAGCATTACACTTACTAATACTTCATCTATTATTTCTTCTTTATCTACTATATGTCCATAGTGAATGGTATGAGTATCAACTTTAGTTAAGTCTTTACCAATAAACAATTTATTTACGATTTGAATGCTTTCTGGTCCACTTACACGGATTATTGAAATTGCTCCTACACCTAAAGCGGTTGATATCGCTGCTATAGTATCATTCATAAATTATCCCTCCTTTTTGTTGTTAATATTTTAACATAAATAAAAGAAAAAAGGAATAGTTACATATGAGTAAATAAAAAAAGAAAATGTTTAGTTCTCTTCCTTTAATTTAATTACAACACAACGATTTGGTTCTTCTCCTATGCTTTCTGTATATACATATTTATTCTTAGATAAGGCATTATGTACAATTCTTCTTTCATAAGAGTTCATTGGCTCAAGTTTTGCCTCTACTTTTGTATTAGCTACTTCTCTTGCTACTTTTCTTGCAGTTCTCTCTAAATTTGTAATTCTTTTTTCTTTGTAGTTTTCTATATCTAAAATAATTTTATATTCATTATTTCCTTGTCTTTCTACTATTTGTCTTATAATATTTTGTAGGGACTCTAATGTTTTGCCATCACGTCCAATTAAAATTGAGTTATGATCAGAGAATATTTTTATTTCTATATTTTTTTCTCTTCTTCTTACTTCTAAATTAATTTTAATGTTCATTAAAGAAGTAATTGTATTTAATATTTCTTTTAAATAATTAATCATGTCTTGAATTGTAATTATTTCAATTTTTATATTTTTTTTCAACAATCCTTGTTTTTCTTCTAATATTTTGATGATTGTATTTTCTTCTGAAACATTTAACTCTTTTAGAGCTTTTTCTTTTGTTTCTTCATAGTTTTTTCCTTCAAATATATACTTCTTCATTATTTCTTCTTCTTTCTTTCAACATATACATTTTGTAATATTGTAAATAGACTTGATGAAATCCAATATATTCCTAAAGCAGTGGGTAACGTTAATGACGCGATTGAAACCATTGCTAGCATAAAGTAAATGGTATATTTCATTTGATCTGCAGCTGGTCCTGTTTGGTCTTTCATAGTCTTTTTAAATGAAAGGAATGTTGTACCAATAATTAATATAATTAATAAAATATACCAATAATTATGATTTTGTAATAGTCCTATCCATGGTGTGGTTCCCATTTGAAATACTAAGAAATTATTTTCAAATAATGCTGGAGTTCTATTAATAGCTTCTAAGAAAGCAAATAATAATGGTAATTGAATAAATGCTAATAAGCAGCCTGATAGAGGGTTAATTTTGTACTTTTGATAAATCATCATCATTTCTTGAGCTTTTTTAGCTTGATCTTCCTGACTATCTTTTCCTTTATATTTTTTTTCTAACTTTTCTAATTCAGGTTGAGCTTTCTTTATCATTTCTGATTGCATAGCTGTTTTTTTAGTAATTGGCATTAATACTAATCTTATTAATAAACAGGCAATAATAATAGCTAGTCCAAAACTATTCAATAAATAACCAATTTGTAATATTACCCATGCAAGCGGTTTTACAAATATACTTGTCCAAAGTCCTTCATAATTTGAAAGTGGAGTGAATTTATTACAACTTGGTAATTTTGAAATATCTACATCATTTTCTTCATAAATTTTTATTACATTTTTATTTGTTGGTTTACAAATAATATTCTCTGTTATTGATTGACCTGTTTCTTTGTTTGTCACTGTATTTTTATCTTTATCTTTTAAAGTTTTTGTACAACCTGATAAAAGAAAGATACACATTACTATTATTACTATTTTTGTAACGTTCTTTTTTGTTTTTAGTTTCATATTTTTTCTCCTATCTCATTTATTAAAGTGATTAAATTAGATTCCATTTCATGGTAATTTAGTTCTATTAATCTCTTTCTAATTATTATAACATAATCATAGGAATTGTGCATCTTATTTTCATTCAAATCTATAATATTCTTTATTCTTCTTTTTATTTTGTTTCTTATATGGGCTTTTCCGGTTTTTTTAGGAACAGAAATACCATATCTGTTATATTCATTATTTTTTTTATAATAAACTATATAATAATTATTTTTTTTGTATGGGCAATTTTTTATTATTTCTGTAAATTCTTGTTCTTTTTGAATAATGTTTCTTTTTTTCATTTTTACCTCCAATTTTATATTTATATATAATATATGAAAGAAATTTATTATTTTTGACTTAAATATATAGTAAATAATATTAAAGTTTTATTGCTTTGTTTTCATAAAATTCAAAAAAAACGCTACATACTATTCGTAGCGTTCTATGCACATAATGATTTTCTTTTTTTTGCTCTTCTACTATTTAAAACTTTTCCTTCTTTTCTAGCAAAAAATCCATGTTTCTTTGCTCTTTTTTCATTATTTGGTTGATAAGTTCTTTTCATAATCTAACACCTCCAGTTAAATGCTATTTTATTATATATGTTAAAATTGGTTATGTCAACAATTATTTGGTTAAAATCAGGTTAAAATTATGATTAATTTACCATAATGTCTTAAGTGTTAGCATTTAAAAATGTCCCAAATTGCCAATAATAATATTGGTGATAAAATTGAGAAAGGTAGAATTAAGAA
>CACXEZ010000149.1 GCA_902766815.1 uncultured Erysipelotrichaceae bacterium
GAGTAGCAACAGGTGAGTATATCATTTGGATAGATTCCGATGATTATGTCGAACTAAATATGATAGAAAGAATGCTAAACGTTATAGAAGAAAATAAAGCTGACGTAGTGATTTCCAATGTATATGCTCATTGGCCTGATGGACGAATACATAAGGACAAAGAATTTGTATTTAAAAAGATAAAAGGTGAAGATGCCTTAAAAAAACTTTATACAACAAGCGAAGGTGGTTATGCTCTCTGGAATAAGCTGATTAGAAAGAAAGTGGTTGACGTATCGAACGCTAGCTTCAAAAGAGTTTCTGGAAAATATTCCGAGGACGCGTTATTCCTAACGCAAATTTATTCAAATAGCACTTCGGTAGTTGCAATGAATGAGTATTTTTATCATTATATTATTTCCGATAATTCAACTTCGCGTGGAGGAGTACTTACTGAAGAAAAATTGGAGGCGTGGATTGATTCTATAGATATTTTTATGGATACATTTCAGAAATTAAAAATATCTATGAGTGCGAGAAATGTTTTGTGTTCAAGAGAAATGGACTATCTACATTTTTTACACTACCTATCACTACTTAACGGCATGAATAGTAGTAAAAATAGAATAAGTTCTATGATATCACTATATAATAAGTCGGGTTTTATGGCTTCAAAAAAAGGAAATTCTATAATATCTATACTAATAAATAACACAAATAATAAATATATTATTAAGCCTATCCATAAGTGCTTTGATATTCTCAGATTGGTTTAGTAATAGTTGCGGAGGATTAAATGGATCAGATAGAAAAAATTTATTATAGGCTTGAAAAAATGTGGGGGGGGGTACCAAAGCCGTAGGTTATATGCTAAAAAATATGAGTTTATAGATAGAAGAAAAAATAGTAAAAACTTATTAATTATATTAGCTGGATTCCAACCCTATTATTGGAATATTGTCTTGGAGAGAATATATGTTGCTCAAAAAAATTTCAAAGAGGATATTGATATTTGCATTTGTATACCCGGCGAAGATGCAACAATTCTTAAAGAAAAAGCTAGCTTATACAACTGGTCTGTTTTAAGAATAACAAAGGATTTATTGGCGCAGGCACAAAATACTGCAATCTTGCTTCACCCAAAAGCGGAATATATATTTAAATTAGATGAAGATATTATTATCAGTGATAAATATTTTGATGAATTGAAAACTTCTTTAAAAAAAATAGAAAAGATTCATGATAAAGGAATTGGATTTATATCTCCTTTAATTAATCTAAATGCTAATGGTATAAAAAGCTTTTTGATAAGCCAGAATTTGATGGATGAATACGAAAATCGATTTGGGAAGTTTTTTATTGGAAGTGAGGCCCCTATTCATAAAAATGCTGATTTGGCAGAGTGGATTTGGAATAAATCTATACCATTCGATACTGTCGCAAATCAAATAGAATTGAGAAATAAGGATAAATATTTTGAGTGTTCTGTTAGATTTTCAGTTGGAGCGGTTTTGTTCAGAAGGCGCTTCTGGGATAATCTAGGCGGATTTATTGTAAAAGGTGAGGGATATCTCGGTGGTGAGGAAGAACAGATGAATGCATATTGTATTAATAATATGTTGAGTATTATTGTTGCTGAAAATGTGTTTGCAGGACATTTAGGCTTTTTTAGCCAAAAAGAAGCATGTAGAAAGTTTTTTATTAATCATCAAAATGAATTAATGTTCAAAAAGTAATTAATATTGAATCTATTTCCATACGGAAGAACAAACTGCATAGTAGGGAGGACTAGTGTTGTGAATTATATGATTTGTAAGTGGATGGGAAATGAAAATAATGCAGCAGTGAAAGCTGTTGTAGATATTATTAAGCCATTCGCTGAATTGGGTGGAAAAGTAATAAATATATGGAATCATAATAAAAAGTATATTCGCAATATTGAAGTAGTCACTCAATATAAAAAAATGAAGAAGATGATGACTTCAGAAGATAATGTAGTTGTTATGTATCCATTATATTGCATTGCTCCTTATTACTATGACGAGTATTTAAAACTTCCGCATAAAAAAATGATTGCATTTGTTCAGGATATTGAGTCCTACAGATATTATCCTAATGATAGAGATAAGTTAGAAAAGGAATTAGAGGTTCTTAGAAAATTTGATGTGATTATAGCGCATAACAGGTCTATGATTCAGTTTCTACATAATCATAATGTTAATGCAGAGTTTGTAGATTGGGAAGTTTGTGATTATTTGATAAACAAAAAAGAAGAGGCAATTGAGATTGAAAAACCTTTTTCTCTGTGTTATGTGGGTGATATTAAGAGATCCGAATTTCTAAGAGCGAACAGCGAAAAGTTTACAACTCAAATAAATTTATATGGAAAGATGGAAAGGGAGTTACTTTTAACCCCACAATTGCGATATAAAGGTATTTATAACCCTGATAGTCATGAAGTACAGTTAGACGGTGCATTTGGGCTAGTATGGGAAGGCAATAGTTTAGATACGTGCCAAGGAAACTTTGGAAATTATATGTTGATTAACAATCCTAACAGGCTGTCATTATATTTAGCTAATAACATACCAGTGATTACATGGAAGAAAGCTGGACTTGCTAATTTTATAGATTTTAATGGAGTCGGGTTTACTGTTAATTCATTAACAGAAATTGATGAAATATTAAGCAAAATGACTATCGATGAATATGAAATTATTCTGGAGAAAACAAAAGTTGTTGGCAAGAAAATGCGCGAAGGGTACTACGGAATGCAGGCATTGAAGAAAGCACTACAATAATTGTGCACCCACGTGCACTCCCCCACTAATTCACTGATATAATCGTCCGCTGATGAACCTAACCCCGCTTTTTCAGTAAAAAAGCATCTATCTACTTTTCCAACTACCTTGCTGGTACTGCAAGGGTCAGACCCTCTTAAAATTTTATAAAATCATGATAATGTATTGAAAAATATTGTCATCTATGATAATATGCTTA
>CACXEZ010000150.1 GCA_902766815.1 uncultured Erysipelotrichaceae bacterium
AAAGCATTCAAATAAGCAGGAAGAACTGCTGTTAGGGTTTTACCTTCTCCAGTTTTCATTTCAGCAATATTTCCATAATGAATAGCAAGGCCTCCCATTAATTGGCAATAGAATGGCTTCATTCCTACGCATCTATTTGCAGCTTCTCTTGCTACAGCGAATGCTTCTACTAGAATATCTTCTAATGTTTCGCCTTTGTCTAGTCTCTCTTTAAATACATTAGTATATTCCTTTAGTTCTTTATCAGATAATTTAGATATTTCGGGATCTAGTGATTCTATTTGATTGGCTATTTCCTTAAATCTTTTTAATTCTTTATATTCATTGTCAAATAATTTTTTAAATACTTTTAGCATTGTATCATCTCCATAACTAGTATTTTATCAAAATAACTAGGAAATTACTAGTGTTTTTTATTAATTAAAGAAAAGAAACTGATTTATTCACCAGTTTCTATTACTCCATAATTTCCGTCTTTTCTTTTGTAAAGAATATGTATATTATCTGTATGAACATCTTTGTATATGAAGAAATCATGTCCGAGTAATTCCAATTCTAAGATTGCTTCTTCTTCATCCATTGGTTTCATTTCTAAAGTTTTTCTTTTAACTATTTTTTTATTCTTATTTGCTTTTTCTTCTTCTTTGGTTAGTTCATATTCAAAATTAATCAATGTATTATCCTTTTTGATTTGTTTTTTTACTTTAGCTTTGTTTTTTCTAATTTGTCCTTCTAATTTGTCTACGACTAAGTCAATAGCAGCATATAAATCATCATGTTCACTTTCACTTCTTAGAGTATACTTGTCATATGGAATTGTTACTTCAATTGCCTGATTCTTACCTTTTAGTTTAATTAATACTTTAGCATCGATGTCTTCATTTTTGAAGTATTTATCAATTCTAGATAATTTGGTTTCAATATATTCCTCTATTGCTTTTGTAACCCTAATTTTTTCTCCTCGAATACTACATTTCATATTTTTCACCATATCCTTTCTTGGTACTTTAACTATATCATAAATATATTGAATTGAAAAGTGAAAATAATTAATTTACAAAATTTCACATATTATAACAGTGGATTTAGTATATTTTCACAATTAGGACATCTTACTTTATTTACCGTTCCTTCTAATGTAATTATTTGTATTTTTTCGTTATCTTCTTCTATTTCTTCAACCAATAACACTTTTACTTTATGATTCTTTAACCCCAATAATTCTTTTACTTCTTTCATTCATTACTCCTTCTGCAGTAATAAACTATTATTTCATTTTAAAGAATTCAACATCAATTATATATTTTTTACTAAAATTATGATATTATAAAAATACATATGAAATATTAATAGTTATTCTGCAATTTAATTATATAATATTTCATGTGTACTGTAAAAACAGATGCCATTTTTTTGACATCTGTTTTATTTTTGTTATAATTCCCCACCAGTTCGTGAAGAACCAATATTATTTTTTTCCAATAATAGATATGAATTTAATTTAATGTAACAAATGTTGTCAATCATTTCATCTAATACATCTTCTAATAATATTCTCGATATCAAATTTATCACCTGATTTGAGGATAACATATTTTGATATGGTTGTCATTCTATTCGACAAAACAAGACAAAACTAGAACTTACTTATTTATCTAATATTAGATTTTCAACGCTGATGTCTTTCTTTGTAATGGTTTTTAGTAATTTCTTTTGTTTTTTATCTTTTACATTAGAGGCATGTTTGATGATCGTTTTCTCATAGATATTCCTTATAAATCTTGCATTTCCAAAATTTTTCATATTTCTATTTTCATTAATGATTTTTTTTAGATAATCTATTGCTTCGTCTTCTACGATAAAGCCACTTTTTGTCATGAAACTCAAGAATATTTGTACTAATTCATCAGTGGTATAGTCATCAAACTCTAATGTGTAACCAATTCTTGATACAATTCCTGAATTGGAATTTAGAAAATCTTGCATTTCTTTGGTATAACCTGCAAATATAACTACTAATTTATCTCGATAATTTTCCATTGCCTGAATTAGAGTTGCAATGGCTTCTGCATTATAGGAATTATTATTTCCAACGGCCAAGCTATAGGCCTCATCAATAAATAGTACACCATTTAAGCTTTTTTCAATTACTGACATGGTCTTTGGTGCTGTTTGTCCAACGTATTCTGCTACTAAATCTTTGACAGATGTTTCTACTAATTTATTTTCTTTTATATAACCTAATTCATATAGAATATTGGCTATAATTCTAGCAATGGTTGTTTTCCCAGTACCAGGATTACCTAAAAATACCATATGTAGATTTAAATCTTTAATTTTTAGATTATCTTTGGTTTTTTCTTTTAAGTTCATTACATCTACTAATTCATATAAAACTTTCTTTACTTTTTCTAAGCCAACTAATTCATTTAATTCTTCAAATATCTCATCTATATTTTTACGTATTTCTAGTGGAGGTATACTTTTGTGAAAAGATATATATTTGATTAAGTCATTTTGATACTTTATATAATTTTTATCTTTATCATAGGTTTTTCCTATATAGTCAAGTAACTTTATTTTTAAATCATCACTTACTTCTATTTGCTTTAAGATATATTGATAAATATCTTGTATATCTGGACTTATGCCTGTTAAAGTAAATTCGAAGTACTCTTTTCTTAGACTTTCTCTTCCTAAAAAGATGGTATCAATTTCTTCTTTTGTTCCGGATAGTATTGTTAGTAATTTGCTATCTTTCTTTAGTAGTTCTTCTAGTTCATAGAAGAATTTTCTGATACTTTTTTCTTCTTCTAGGTTGATACCTTTTACATTACTAAGAGTAAGAAAAGAAATGTCGGAGAAGTTTAGATTGCTTTCTAATTTATAAAATGATATATCTTTTCTATATTCACCTTTAATATAATTAAAATAGTTAGCTGCCTCATATAGAATATCTTCTACTTTTTTCTTTATTTCATCATTGTTTACTTCTAAAATCACAGAGAATGGAATATAATTGTTTTCTAATTTTTCATGATACTTTCTCATATATTCTATCATTTTCTTAAGTAATTCTTTAGATTCATTAGTAAGATATAGGCAATCAATTTTTTGAAAAAGGTCTGTCATTTCTTCTTGACTAGACCTTTCATTTTTATTTAGTTCTAATGTTTTATCTTCTAGATCTTTTTCTACTCCAAAGAAGTCTTTATAAATATCTTTAAAATAATCTTTTGTATTCATGAGTATCCCTCTATTTTTCTACATGTATTTCTAACATTTTATCCTTTAGTTCTTTTTCGATATCTTCTAGTACTTTTTCAGCTTCTTGACGTTTGACTCTACCATTTTTATGAATCTCGATTACTTTATCTAATGTTTCAATTAAATCTTGGTTAGTTTTTTGTAGAGTTTCAATATTTACAATAGCTTTTTCAGATTCCTCTGCTATTTCAATCGATCCTTGTTTTAATGTTTCACTATTTTTTACTAACATATCATTGGTTAGTTTTGACACAGCTTGTTGACTTTTTAAGGCTTGTTTTGCATTGTTGATACCCAATGCTAAAACCATTTGATTTTTCCATAATGGAATGGTATTTGTAATAGAACTTTGAATTTTTTCTACTAGTTCTGCTTCATTATTTTGAAGAAGTCTAATTTGTGGAGCCATTTGAATGGAAATGATTCTTGTTGTTTTTAAATCGTAGATTTTCTTTTCAAAGCGATTAATCATATTTTCCATATCATTTACTTTTTGAATATCTAATTGTTCTCCAGATTTTTCTGCTTTTTCTCTTAATTCTGGTAATACTTTATTTCTTAGTTCTTCTATTTTTCTTTCTCCAGCGATGATATATAGAGAAATTTCTTTAAAATATTCTAAATTTTTTTCATACATGGTATCAAAGATACTAATATCTTTTAGCATTTGTAATTTATCTTTTTCTAAGCCAGTTTCTATGGTGTCAATATTTTTTTCGATCTTACTATATTTTGCAATAATAAAGTCTACTTCTTTTTTAGCATTATTAAATAGTTTGTTAAATATTCCTTTCTTACTACCGGTAGAAATATCTG
This sequence comes from uncultured Erysipelotrichaceae bacterium, assembly GCA_902766815.1. The sequence goes on from CACXEZ010000150.1 coordinate 4,084, forward strand.
AATCAAATGATTTAATTTGGCTTACTAAATTTGATAGTAAATCTCCTACTTCTCCTGTATTTTTAGTTTTAACATCTTCTAGGATGCTATCTGAAAACTTTGATATTTTCTCTTGAGCTGATGATCCATATTGCAATACTTGAGTTGCATCACTTACATCTATTTTAGAGTTAAACTCTTCAATAGCCTTTTTTTCTTCTTCTGATAGAGCTTCATAGTTTAGGGATTCCTCTATCTTTTCGTCAGTTATTTTTTTCACACTTACTAACTCATTCACTTCTTTTTCATTTACTTTTTCTTCTACTTTTAATTCTAAATTATTCATCATTTTCCTCCTAATTTTCTTTTAAATACTCTATTAATTTATTATAGGTATCCATTTTTAAACTGGTTACTGTACTAGTAATACTTTGAGGTACTCCTATACCAATACTTGATACGTCGTAAGTTCCTCCAGAGATTCCAGTTCTAAAACCATATTTTTCCCAAGCAATTTGTTGAATTTCCTTATCTTCTAGTGCTTTATATAATTCTCCACCTTTTTCTGTAAATACAGCAAAGCAATGGGAATTCCAAATGGTTGGTGTTGGATATAAAATTCTTATTTCATCTTTTACTTGGTCAAAGGCATCTGGACTAGAATTGGCAAAATCAATCATACTTTTTTCATAATCTACAATCATTGGTTCGCCACCCATACCCGTTTTTAGATATCTTTCAAATAAATCGGCCGGGGTGTTATTCATGTATCCTGATTTGGTATAAAATTCCTTTAATTTTGGTAAATTATTGTCAATATTTTCATTTGTTACTTGTCCACCACTTAGTATTGATAATAAAAGACCATAATAGGTTGCTCCAGGTGAAGAAGATACAGGATCTGTTGATGCTATATTAATGGTTCCATATAAACTTGTTAGCCCTATATCAGACCACTTTTTTCCTTCTAAGATGTAACTGATTAATTTGTTCATATCTGTAATGTAGTAAACACCATCTTGCTCTGTTACTATATTTTCTCTTATAAGGGCATCTACCACATCTTTCCAGCTATAAATTACGATTGGTGTATTCAAGGTAAGTCCTCCATCTAAGACAGTGTAACGATCACTTTCTCCTTCTTCTTTATTGGGAGATAATTTATAATAGTCATAAAATCTTTGGTCGGAAGTAAATAAGGCATCATATTTGGATACGTTATTAGATAAAATAGTAATTTTCTCTCCTTCTTGCATTTTATTTATGATACTTGTGTTTCCTAGACCAACTGATTCTCTTATTAATGGTAGAGTTACGGTTTTTCCGTTGCTCCACGTATCATAGGTAACGTTTAAATGGTATTTTTTTTCTAATATTTTTTTGACATTTTTATCTGCTAGAAAATCTTCTTTTCCTCCACCGGTTGCAACATAAACATTGGTAAGATTTCCAGTTATTATCGATCCTTCTTTATCATTAATTAATTTTATTCCTATAATAATTAATATTAAGATAATGAAGATGACAATACCCATGATGGTTTTCTTATTTTTCATCTTCTTCACTTCCTTTCATTAATAAATTATCTCCTACGATACCATCCGCTTTTAACATTAGATCGTATACTTTCATTTCAGCATCTGCATCGATTAAATCTTTTTGATATAGAGAGGACAAAATGGTTTCAAATGCTTCTTTGGTTTCTGCTATCATTTTATCTGCTTTTATCATAAATTCTTTTCCTTCTTTAGATAGTAACTTTTTATTTTCAATCTCATCATAGCGGATAACTATTTTTAGTAGTACTGGTAGGTAGTAATCAAAAAAATTATCGATTCTTTCGGCTTTTTTTGGTGTATTTTCTACTACTTCTAGAATTTTGTTTACCGTTTCATGAATAGCATTTAAATTCTTTCTTGTATCAAGTTTTTCTATTTTAGGAATCATCTGTAATATTTCCTTGTTTTGTTTTTTTGCAGTATTAATTTTATCATAAAGACTTCGATTGGTTTCTTTTAGTGTTTCTTTTGGTTTTATACCCGATAGCATTAATTCACTTGCTCCAAAGGCAGAAATGCCAATGATTAGCGATGGGGCTAAAGCTACGGATAAGCCTAAGTAAGGTAGAGCAAAGAAGGTACTTCCTAATACGGCTGAAACAATTTCTTTATTTTTCATGTTAATTATAACTCCTTACTTCAGCAAATGCTTTCTTTAATCCAGATTTTCCATCAAATACTTTTCCATTTGTCAGTTCGGCAATTCGTTCTAATTCTGACTCATCAGAACTACCAAATGTGATGCTATAGATTGGTATGTTTAATTTGTTTTTTTCATAATAATTTCTTAAGTTATAGAAAGAACCTCCATTAGATTGACCATCCGTCATTAAAATTACGGTTTTTGTATATTCGTTAGAATCATCTTTATTTAATATTTTTAATGCTTCGATACTTGGACTATAAATATTGGTACCTCCATATGCAGATAAGCTAGTGATATTTTCTATTACTTCACCTGTTTCGTTTCCAAATTTTGTATCATATATTCTTTCTACATTTTCATTGAATGTTATTAATGTTATTTTATCTTGATTAGAAAATTGTAACATGTCTTTTCTGGAAATTTCATAATCTAGAATATCATTCATAGCTTCTTTTAGTTCTTTCAGTCCTTTTCCATACATACTTCCAGATATGTCTAGGCAGAAAACAACATGAGTAGGTTTTCTTAGCTTTTCAATGTATAGATTCATTGCTTCACTGATTACTTTTTTACTAGGATATTTCATGTCTTTTAAATATTTTGAGGTATCAATTCCCCATTCAGGATTGAAAACTGTTTTATCTGTATTTTCTTTGATACCACCATACCAGGAGCGATATCCTAATTTTTCCATTTTATTAATTATCTTATCACTTCTTAGATATTTTTGTAATAACTCAAATCTTTCTTTGGTTACTTCATCTTTAGAGTCGTTGTTAATATAAGCAAATGGCATATCATTGATAGCTACTCCATCAATGGGATAAATTAAATATAGCGGTTCTTTTCCAGACTTTACTAGTTGTTTGTTCAGAGAAATGAGAGAACTTTCATAATTAATCATAGCATTATAGTCCCCTTTTAAATACATTTCTGTTAAGTATTCCTCATCTCCTGATACTCTTTCTACTCCTTTGAAGAAGTCTTTTAGGTTAGTAGTTAATTCTTCTTCTTGTAACATACTTTCTGTTAATACTTCTGGGCTACCTGCTAAGCTATTTAAAAAACTTAAGTAAGTTGTGGCACCTGTATTAGTTTTTGTTACAGAAGACATTATATATTTTATACTACCATCTTTGATTGAATTTAGGATATCTTTATTATAAATATCTTTTCCTATCAGACCTAATTCCTCTGCACGTGATTTTTCAATTCCCATTACTACTGGGTCAATGACAATTGATTTACTATCTGTTGTTAAATTGGTGTTATCTAACATATATAGCCATATAGAGTTTGATATCCATACGGCATCATAGTTACTAGAATCATCATTTAAAATATCTACTATTTCTAGATCTCCTGAGTGTTCAATTTCTACATCAAAACCTTTTTTCTTAGCATAAGATATTAATTCGTCATCCATGGCCCTAGTAGAAGTTGAGGATATTATCTTAAAGGTATCTTTACTTAAAAGTTTCTCAGAGATGTTACTTACTTCTCCACTATTAGAACAAGCATATACTAAGAATATCAATATTAATACCATCCAGAAGTATCCATTAGATTTGTTTTTCTTTTTACTCACCTTCTCACCTCTATCTAATCAATACTATATCATAAATTAGTTTTTCTTACAAGAAATTTAAAGAAAGATTTTATGGAAGTATCGAATCTATTTTTTTAGTTTCTATCGTTAGGTTCCGATAATATCATAAAAGTAACTTAGTAATATTTTCAATTATTTTCTCTTTATTTTAACATAATTATGCATATCTTTATAAAAGTATGCTTCTTCATTCATGTTTGCGATACTATAAATAGTATATAATTGATAGTAATATTCTTCTAGTTCTTTTTTATTTAGTTCAAAAGATTTAATTAATTCATGTATATTAATACCTAATTTATTTTCTTCTATTATCTTTTTCATATTATTTAGATATAATTTAAAATTATCTTCATCATTATTATAGTAACTTTCTTTCATCATTACACAAAGATAGTATAATTTTAAGAATACTTCTTTACTTTTTTTCGCATATGTTAAGTTATAATTTTTATCTTTATTACTTAATTCATTGATACTTCGTGAAGAAATTGTATATATTATATGTAGGCTATCAATCTGATCAAGAAGAAGGGTTTCATCATCTAATTTTATATCCCTATATTTGAATTCATTTTGCATATATCCTGAATTTTTTAGCCAACTATATAATTGATAAGCTGTTGTGCCATCCTTTGTTGCATGAATTTTATCGCTTTGTTTTGGCCATTCTTTAAAGGTAATACAGTATTCTTTTAAATTAGAATACCATTTCATTATACTATTATATATGTTAAGTCTTTTATATTGTTTGGATAAATTATCAAGTTTATCACGAAGAAAGGTTCCATCATCTAGTTTTATATCCTTATATTTAAATTCATCTTTTATGTACCCTGAATTATTTAACCAACTATATAATTGATAAGCTGTTGTGCCATCCTTTGTCTTGTGCTTTTTATCTCCAGATTTTGGCCATTCTTTAAAGGTGATACAGTATTCTTCTAATTCCTGAATCCATTTTAAAATATCGAAACAATATTTAGATGTTCTATTATCTTGAATATTTTTCTTTAAATATTCTAAAAATTTTCCTTGTTCTATTTCTTCATCATAAATATTCATCTTTAAAGTAGTATATATATTTTCTATTCTATTTATTTCCTTCGTAGAAATATTTTTACTTTTTCTTTTGTTTATTTCTTTTCTTACTTCGTTTACTAATTCTTGATAGATATGGATATTTCCTACTAAATCTAATACGACTGGTCTTATATGATGATTTCTTCCAGCTGTTAGGGCTCTACCTAGTTGTTGATAGAATAATGTTACTGAATTGGTTCCTCTTCCTAATATTAATGTATTAATATTTTCAGGATGAATTCCTTCATTATATTTATTTACAGTATATAATACTTTTAGTACTGAACTATTATCTTGTAAAAATGATTTTTCTTCATCTTCTGACTTTGAATATTCTAAAAATGATATATAGTAATGAGCATTCTTATCAAGAGTATCAAACATTTGATATCTTAGATTATAAACATTATAGATTTCTTTTGTTTTTTCTTGCCTATTTTTTTCATTACTTGGTGGACAGAAGTATAATATTTTACTATTGGAATTTAAATATTTTCCGAATATTTCCGGTAGATTGCTATAGTTATTAATGTTTCTGATAAATTCATTAGTTTCTTTTAGTAATTTATCTTTCTCTTTTCTGTCTTCGAATTCGTTTATAATAATTTCTTTTGAGTTTAAAATTTCATTCATATAACGAATTCCACAATCAATGTAGATGGGTATAGGAAGTTCTCCATCTACAATGGCTTCTGCTAATGTATATTGATAAATAATATCTTTATCAAAAGAGAATAAAGTGGCTTGGCCATCTGATCTTTGAGGAGTGGCACTCATGCCAAAATATTTTGTTTTTGGATGTGTTGTTTCATAATCATTGAAACTTAAATACCACTTTTCAATAGATATGGTCGTTATTATATCATAAGTTTACAAAAAGTAAAAGATTTTTTAATTGAAAAAGAATAGCTTTATACTATTCTTCTGGTTTCATAAGTGGGAATAATAATACATCTCTTATTGATTCTTGTTCTAGGAATAACATGCATAATCTATCGATTCCGTATCCTATTCCACCTGCTGGAGGCATACCATATTCTAAAGCTTCAATAAAATCATAATCAATATCATTAGCCTCATCATTTCCTAATTCTTTTTCCTTTAATTGTGCTTCAAATCTTTCAAGCTGATCAATAGGGTCG
>CACXEZ010000151.1 GCA_902766815.1 uncultured Erysipelotrichaceae bacterium
ATAAGTTCATAATTAAAACACCTTCTATTCTTATGTTTTAATTATACACCATTTTCAAAAAAATTTTTAAGCGATTGCCATAATTTATTTGTATTCTTAACGTTTCTGTGTTAAACTAATAGCTGTGGTGGTGTTTATGGAGGAAAGTGTATTAAAAAAATTACTTCATACAGTAAAAGATAAATTTAAAAAAGAACCTAAAGTTGATCCTTCTATGAACGAGTACGCCTTTAGTAATGAAGATTTAGATGAACTAAAGAAAGATAATATCGAAAAAATAAGAGAATTAAAAAAAGAAATATTAGATAATTCTATCAAAGAAGAAATATTAAATGAAAGTAACTTAAATGAATCCATTTTAAATGAAAAGACAGAAGAACAAGATGATTTCCAAACTTCTTCCGAGGTAGAATCAAATTCTATTGATAAAGAAGTTCCAAAAAACAGTTTCATCCATTTAGAAGAAGAGCACCAAAACTTAATTATGTCAAAATGGAAATCAATTGATCTAACTGTAATTGATAAAGATATTATAATGGGAAAAGATTTATTAAATCACAACTATACAATCACTTATGCAGATGAAGCTGCCAAATTCATTCACGGAATAAGAAAAAAATATGAAGTAGTAATTTGCTATCTAATTGGCTTTAACAACGAAAAAAAAGGCATTTATGAAAAAACATACTTTGGAGATAGCTTAGACAACGAATGGAAACATTTAAATCACTATATAAAACTATTAGAAAAAATAAGAAATTTTAAATTTCATGAACCATAAACCATATTTTCCCATAATTTCTTGATATTCTTCCTACGATTATTTTATAGAATGAATATCAAGAAACGAGGTGATAGATGAAAATAAACGATTAGAAAAAAATAAAATAACAATTTCAGTTTATGATAAAAGAATAGGATGGTGATAATCTATGTACACAGTTGTATTAGTAGAAGATGAAGAAAACTTAAATTCTTTGATCAAAGCCTATTTAGAAAAAGCTGGCTATAAAGTGGTTTGTTATCTAAATGGAGAAGATGCCATAAAAAATATTGATATAAATGCTCATTTATGGATATTAGATATCATGTTAGGAGGAGACATCAACGGTTATGATATCTTAAAGAAAATTAGAGAAACTAACGAAGAAATACCTGTCATATTTACAAGTGCAAGAGATCAAGATTTAGATAAAATTATAGGATTAGAACTAGGCAGTGACGATTATATCACCAAACCATATTCTCCAAAAGAATTAGTTCTTAGAGTAAATAACATCATAAAAAGAGTCTATTCTAAGGATTTACAAAAAATAGTCTACAAATGCTACACTATCGATATAGGAAAAAGATTAGTATTGAAAAATGAAAAAGATTTAAACTTAACCACGTTAGAATTTGATTTACTTTGCATGTTCATAGAAAACAAAAACAAGTCTTTCTCTAGAGATGATATTCTAAACCATGTATGGGGAAATGATTATTTTGGTAGTGATCGTGTCGTAGATGATTTAGTAAGAAGACTTAGAAAGAAAATGCCAGAATTAAATATCAATACAATTTATGGCTATGGGTATAGACTAACATGAAAAAGAATAATCTAACAGAACAATTATTTGTAATCTGTATCATTATTCTAGGAATCATGATTATCTCTTTAGGAATCATTCTACCAAATGGTTTGATCCCTGTTTATGAAACAAATGTATATAATTACTTAAGACAGCCACTTAGTTTTCTACAATCAGAGGCCGATATTAACGAAAATAGCATCAACACAGAAGTAGCTTATTTATATATATCCTCTAGTGATACTATCAGTGTTTCAGACAATTTACAAGATGTTATCAATATTACTAACATTGATACCTTACTAAAAAAATTAGATTTTACCAAAGAAAACGGCAAATTCAAATATAAAAGACACGAATATTATTATGTAACAGAAGTAGTAAATAATAAAATTAGAATTGCTATTACAAATGATAGTTACATTGAAAAAATGAAAAAATCGATCTTAATGATTATTTTCAAAGTAGTAGGAATATCTTTTATATTAGTATCTACCTTCATACTAGTTTGGTCTAATAATTTAGTAAATAGAATTAAAAAAATAAAGAATAAAGTAGATAACATTAATAATGAAAATTATACTTTTGATATAGATACCAGATATAGTGATGAATTATATACCCTAGATAGAGCAGTAAGAGATATGCACGTTTATCTAACTGAACAAGAAGAATATAAAAATCAAATGTATCAAAATATTTCACATGATTTTAAAACTCCTATTACTGTAATGAAATCTTACATAGAAGCAGAAGAAGATGGGATAGAAAAACACGAAGTAGTAACTAAAATATTAAAAGAACAACTAAATAAATTAGAAATTAAAGTTCACTCCTTATTATACTTAAATAAACTAAATTATCTTCAAGAAAGAAAAGATATGTTGCAGGGGACATATGATGTTAGTATTGCTATTACCTCAGCAGTAGAAAAATTTAAAGCATCTCGTCCTGATGTAGAATTTATGCTAGATATAGACAAAAAAAATACTATCTTTCGTGGTAGTGCCGACATGTGGGAGGCCATTATCGATAATATCTTAAACAATTTTATGCGCTATGCCAAAAAGAAAGTAAAAATTACAGTAAGATCAAAAAAAATCTGTCTTTATAACGATGGAGAAAACATCGACGAAAACGTTCTAAATAATATATTCACTCCATATGAAAAAGGCCTAAAAGGTGTATTTGGGCTAGGGTTATCCATAGTAAAGAAGACTCTACACTTACTAAACTATGACATAACCATAGAAAATGTTAAAAACGGTGTAAAATTTACAATTTATGAATAGATGAGAAAGTATAAGTTCTCATCTTTTTCTTATGCAATAACCTATCATAATTCATGATTGATTTTTAAAAAAATATATATTAAAATAATAATATAATAAAGGATGGTGACAATCATGGACGATAAATATATATTTCATTTAGTAATTCAAAATAAATTTGATATAGAAACGATTGCTGATACAATAGCAAAATTAATAGAAAAAAAGATGGATAAAGAAGACATCTTAAACAGAGCTTATAAGTATTATATCAATAAAGCAACTCCACAAGAACGAAGTAATTATGAAGAAGTATTAGGTAGTTTATTATGGGAACAATTAAAACAACATAATTATAAATTTTCTAAAGCTAAAAAATATATAGCAGAAAATATTCTTACCAATCATATAGTAGAAAAACTAAAAGATATTTATATAGAAACAGATAGTGATTGGGAAATGATTGATGAATATTTAAACGATATTCTAAAAAAATATATAA